>JANTGD010000044.1 GCA_024763135.1 Thiotrichales bacterium
CATCACCAATAAGGTGACCACGAGTTTTTCCGATTCACCATGCACACCAATATCTTACGCGTCTTTTTTGCGCCCAACTGAGGTTTTTAGGTTAAATTCATATTTTTCGTTTTGATCTGGCGTTTTACAGGGGCAATCTGAGCGGGGACTTCATTCTTTGGCAGTTCGCTGAGTAGTCACCACTGGGCCGTAATCTCTGGGGCGCACCCTGCGGGCAGATCTTTACTATGGATGATCGTGGGAAAAGCGCCAACAGCGGCAGGCTATGGATATGTTGGAGTGGCTTGCGATGCCGGATGTGCCAACAGGATATTCTAAAAACGCTCCCAATTTACGTCGTCGCCTACGGCCCGGGCACTTTCCCAGGGCGTGACATCGTCTAAATCGGATGTTTGTGATGGATTGGGCAAGGGCGTGACCGTTGCGACGGATTGATGTGAGGTGTTGTGAGGCACTGTGGCTGTGTCTCCGAGATCGAAGACCGAAACGGCCTCATTCAGCTTGTCGGCTTGTGCCTTCAGACTTTCGGCGGCGGTGGTCGCCTGTTCCACCAGCGCTGCGTTTTGGTGGGTTGTCTCGTCGACTTTCAGCAGAGATTGGTTGATAGTTTCTATGCCTGCGCTTTGCTGCTGGCTGGCTGTGGCGATGTCACTCATGAGGGTGGTTACATTGTCCACGGATGCGACGATCTCCGCCATGGTTTTACCGGCTTCATCGACCAACCGCGTACCTGTATTCACACGCTCGACCGAGTTCTCGATAAGATCTTTAATATCCCTGGCGGCTTCGGCACTGCGTTGGGCGAGATTACGGACTTCACTGGCCACCACGGCAAAACCGCGCCCATGTTCACCGGCTCGGGCGGCTTCTACGGCAGCGTTGAGGGCCAGCAAATTGGTTTGAAACGCGATGCCATCGATCACGCTGATAATATCGGCGATTCTTTCGGATGCTTCGTTAATCGATTCCATGGTCGTGATGACTTCGCCCACTACTTGTCCGCCTTTTTGCGCGACGGAGGAGGTGGAGGAAACCAGATCATTAGCCAGTGCGGCGTTTTCCGCATTTTGCCTGACAGTGGTCGTCAGCTCGTTCATTGAGCTGGCGGTGGATTCCAAGGAAGTGGTTTGCAGTTGAGTGCGTTGTGACAAATCCAGGTTGCCCGTGGCAATGTCGCTCGATGTGGACAGAATGTTTTCTGTTCCTGCGTGCACCTCGCGCACAATATTCCGCAGGCTTTTATTCATGGATTGGATTGCGGCCATGAGTTTGCCTGTTTCATCGCCCGAGTGGACTTGAATGTTTTCGTTCAAATGTCCTGAGGCGATTCGTTGCGTAATGGCGACGGCCTGATTTAAAGGGTGGGAGATTGAGCGAATCACCCAATAGCCAATCAAGGATGCGAATAAAACCCCCAGCCCGATGACTGCGGTGGAGAGATTACGCACCATTTTGTATTCTGCCTGGGCAGCATCAAAGCGTTCCCGGGTGACATCCAGTTGATGTTGAATCAATGCCTCGATGGCTTGACGAACTGCGGGATACGTTGCTTTCATCGAGCCTTGTAGTAATTCACTGGCCTGTTGAAAGTCGTGCGCCACCAAAGCGGCCACCGCGGGCATGAGCCCTTGGGAACCGTAACTTTTGCGATGTTCGTCGAATGCGGCAGCGAGCTGCGCTTCTTTATCCTTCAATTGGCTACTTGCGTACGCTTCCCATAAGACGTTAATTTTTTCGATGAGCGCTTTTATCTCGGCGACTTGTTGGTCTACTGCGGAAAGCTCTTCAGGAAAATCCGACAGTTGCCCTGAAACGATTTCAGCGACATAGATTTGGTTGCGGTTGATTAAATTGGAAATTTTATCCAGCAAACCCAATGCGACCACGTGTTCTTTGTAGACCTGCTCCAGTGACTGGTTATTGGCTTTAAAACGATTGAGGCCGCCGAGTCCCAATAGAATGAGCAGCAATGACAAAAAACCAATGACCAGAATCAGGCGAAATTTTATGCTGATATCACTGAGTTTCATAAGCGAACTTCCTAGGCAGTCGAATCAATACCTGCTAAGGCGATCCATAGTAAAGCGGGGGCACTCTGAGCAGTGACTTCCAATTTGTCTACTCGCTGAGTCGCTAGGAGTGATTTTTAGCGAATGTTTTTAATTGAGGGTCTTAAAGCGTCCAATTATTCGCCCCAATCGATTAAAAAATCCGTCTCAGCCTCACGCTCCCATGCTATGGACACCTATTCCCGACAGGCTCTTAGAGGCTATCGGCGGCGACTCTGGAGATTTAAGAGGAGTTGGGATAGCCGGTGGCAGAATCCGGGCAAATGGTGCGAGCCCCGATGGATTGCGCGGCGCATTGGTTGTTGCAAAACAAATGAGGGGTAACTCGTCAGCTAACCCGTAAACTACACCAGCACTGCGATAAGTTTAGTCATTTACATACATAAACTCACATTGTTCGCCGTGATCTGACACATTTCAGGGGTAATCTGAGCAATGACTGCCTGTTTTGGCAATACGCTGAGTCATTACAATCTAAATACCATTTTGAGAGTAAACTAAATGGTAGTCCCGTTGCTTGTCTCCGACCTGAAAACGCGCTGTCGGCAGCTTGGTAGGTGATTTCGCGCCGTTACCGTCAAGATGCTGGTCAAGCGGATTTTGCCATGCGCGAGTTCATGTTCTTTGCTCGCCCGAATAAAACAAACCAAAAGAAAGAGGGTATCAGCATGCGGGCTCGTTGGGCTGTTCCCGACATTGTTGAGAGGAATGATTGCGAATGGCATGGGTATCTTTGCCAGTGTGTACTACCCATGGGCAATCTCGCGTAATTCCCCGGGCGGCAGATAGGGTGACTGCGCACGTTCGATCCGTCCTTTCCCGAGATCGCAGAGCAGGTCGCCCCGTCCAACCAATGCTTCGCCGCCTGGTTCGTCGAGAATAATTTGAGAGTTCACCGCGCTGGTCACTTTCAGGCAAATCCGCAAAGGCAGATTGGCTTTGATCGGACCGGTGACGATGCTGCGGTCTGGGCGTTGGGTGGCCAGTACCAGGTGCAGGCCCGCAGCCCGCCCTTTGGCGGCAAGACGCGAGACGAGGTTTTCAAAACGCTTTTTTTCCTGTTTGCCAGCGAGAATCAGGTCGGCAAATTCATCGAAGATGATCAAGCGAAATGGCAGGTCTGTTTTTCCCTGTGCATAGCGCTCGGCGATATTCACAAAACCCTCTTTGGCGAGTTGCCGATAGCGTGCCTCCATTGATTCTACTGCCGCCTCCAGGCAGGCGATGGCGGTAGGCAGTTCGCTGATGATCGGACCTGTCAGGTAGGGACTGCCTTGCAGCTCTACAAAACTCAGGATCTTAGGGTCGATCAGGGTGATCTGCAGTGCTTCGGGGCGATGGCGTGCAATCAATGAGGCGGCCATGGATTTGAGGAATTCACTTTTGCCGCTACCGGAGGTACCGGCAACCAGGGCATGGCAGGTATTTGGATCGGCAAAATCACTCACGAGCAAACGGCCATCGACGCCCAGTCCCACGGGAAACGCCATGGGTCCCACGTGCGCGCGCCAGTCGGTGGTTTGCTGGAGAGATCGCCAATACACAGTTTCCGGCGCGGCTTTGGGCAGATCAATGGAAATGTACCCTGCCGAAGGTTCGATGCGCGGTGGACTCTGCAGCCCGAGCCTCACTTGCAAATCTTCGGCCCGGTTCGCCAGAGATACCACCTTGACGCCTGGCGCGGGGCGTACCTGATAGCGGGTCAGTTGGGGGGCGTCGATTTTCCCCACTACCTCGACCTCCAGCTTGAACGCTTTAAACGTCGCAGTGATCAATGCCGAATGGTCTGACTCATCCGGGGGTGATGCGGGGGGGTGCTTAGGCAGGCTGGATGGTTGAGCAGGCGGCGTCTTTTGCCCGGCGGCTGGGCCACCGAGCTGCTCGAGGATGGGCAACACCTGTTCTTTAAACAATGCGTTCAATGCATCAGCCGTGACCGCTAGCGTCTGCAGCTTGGGTTCGTAGTATTCCAGCAGGCCAGTGTACGGCAGCCCAGGTTTGGCGCGGGAGAACAATTGCGCGTAGATGGCCAGTTGCAAGAGATCCTGTTTGAGATTGGCGCCACGGGAGAGTTTATACTCGACGATTTCGATGGCCTCTCCACGCCGATGACGTACTGCATCGATACGCCCGCTCACCCGCAGATTACCGCGGCTCAGGGGGATCTCCCGGAGCGCCATCTCTTCATCGAGAAACAGATCCGTCCAGGCGGTGAACCCGGGGACAGTCGCCCGTAGTTCGGCGAGCCTTGCGCACCAGGCCTGCAAACAGTGAGACAGATGCAAGGCCGATTCCAGCGCACCATGCTGTACCAGCTCGCTGAGTTCGCGGGCGGCAAAGCGTTCATACAGGCTATCCCATAGGGCTTCTGCTGTTGTCAGCTGATGCGCGGTCCGGCGTGCCCGACCACGACACAGCCAGTGCGTGAACGCTTCGGCCAAGCGATGGAACAGCTGACCTTTCACCGGCGGTGTGCCAATGGGTTGGATTGGTTTGGGCACGTCCGGATGCTCCCCACGTTGCCAGCGGGCTCGCCAGGCAGGATCGAGCACAGCGATTTTTAATTCTGTGACACTTATTTTCTGCGTAGCCATTGGAGAATCGTGCTTTGGGGGCCGACGTGTACGCCTACGTCGGGTGATTGATTACAGGCATCCAATGCCGCTTGGCGATCGGTTGCATCGGGCAGCTGCGTCATTAACTCCTCAAGGCTTAGAAATTTCTTCTGTCGCACAATTGCCTGGACTTGTTGCGCCAGTGCCGGGGTGGGGGCGGATGCAGATACAGCTGTCGCCGCGGCAGTTGCCGTGGGTTCGGGCCACTCCAGAATACGCTGCCAAAACGGCGCCAATTGCTGACGTAAAAAGTCGCTGACTGTTTCCACATCGGCCTCGATATCACCCTGCAACGCGTCGGCATAGAGTTCCTGAGCGGCGTATAGTGTCGCGAGATCTTCCTGTGTCAGCTGGAGAATGAACAGCCCACTTTGTTGCGCGGCCGCAATGTCCGGCGCTGCGACTTTCCAGCTGGGTTTGGGAATGGGCGTTTGCTCCGGTGTGCGGGGGCAGACGAAAACTTGTTTGGGGCGCTTACCCCTGCGTTGCAGTGAGGCCTTGGCAATGTTATGCCAGCGTTTCCAGTGGTTGCTACTCTCCAGTATGAATACAAACTCCTTGTCGGCCGTGCGCCAGCGCGGCGGGCGCTGACTGTTCTGGGTGCTGCCCGATAGATGTGAGATGCCAGTGATGCCATTGGCCAGCTCATTGAAAAGCCAAAAGAGATTGTCCCGATCGAAGACCAGACGCCTGGGTTTTACAGTCAGATCACGACGATGTTGCGCAAATAGGGCAGCCAGGTCGGATTTTCCCTCGCTTGGGGCTGCTGGTTGCGGAGATTGCAAGGCTGCCCAACGACTTGCACAATCGCGCAAAAACTCGCGCACGCTTTTTTCTGCACGGTCTTTGAATAATCCCTCGAACCAGTGCGCATCGTCCAATATCTTTGCCGCTGTTTTTTTGGCTACCTCGGCTTGGGCCAGCCGGTACTCGAGCAATGCCCGTGCCTGGGTCTGATTGATGCCATCGAGGCGCAGATAGGGGGTTTCCAGCCGATCAAGACTGGCTTGCTCCCAAAAAGGCCGGAGGCGTTTTTCCCAGGGGTCGAGATTGACGGTGATCAGGGTGAGTTGGTGCTTGGCTTCATCACAGAGGTCTGTGATCGTAGTTGCCCAGGCTCTGGCCAGTTCCGCAGATTTTCCGTAAGTTTCGGTTTGGTCGAAACAAATCAAAAACGGGCGATAGAAACCAGCCAATTGGCACAGATCGAGCAAACGGCTTTTTGCCAGCTCGTTACTTTGCCCGGCAGTTTGCTGTGCAGGCACCTGAACTGCAGGGCGAAGACCGAGTGCCCGCGTCCATTCTGGATCAATAGGTTCGCCTCCGATCCAATCCACGCAGGCTTGCTTGAGCGGCCAGTTCTGATCGTCATACGCATAGTGATAGAGCACCGCAAGCCAGGTGCTCAGTGGCGTATGTAGGTTCAGGCCATGCTGTAACTGACGTTGTCCAACCCTGCCGGTCCATTGTGGATCGGCCAGGCGTTTTTGCAGATAGCGACGCCAGGCGGACTTGTGTTTGAGCTTGACCAGTTTTTCCGGTGCTTGTCGCAGAAAGGCAATAATCTGTTTTTCATCGCTCCTATGGCGCAGCGCCAGTTCCTCTGCCACGAGCTGACCGAGTACCCCATGGGCGAATAATTCCAGTTGCACGGCAGAGCGCTGCGCTGGTTGGCTCGAGTGCAGTGCGGCCGGAAAGTTCAGCTCTTGAACGAGGCGCATGAGTATCGATTTCCAGGGGCTGTCAGCGTCTTGAAAAGGCCGTACATTGACCAGCGTGGCGCGCCCAGCCAATGCCTTGAAAAGACTGCCGATGACGTGCGACTTACCAAACCCGGCACGTGGGGAGATCACCAGCAAGGCCTTGCTGGCTCGCGCTTGATAGGTCGGTTTTCCACCTGCGGGAATAAGTGCGTCGATGGCTTCGGTCACTCGGTGTCGGACGGATTCATTCAGCCCGGGGACACAGTAGTCGACCCGGCGTGGATCGTCCACGATGTCGTCGGCAAAAGGATTGCGGTTCGGCGCTGACATGCCAGCCTACGCCTTAAATCGAATACGCAGTTGCGGCCGGCCATCGAGCATGATGGCGGCATCGCGCTCTTCAGCGGTGGCGAGCGACCAGTCTCCCGCGCTTGGTATGGCGGTTCCCTGCCGGCAGGCATCGATGAGGATTTGCTTGAACGTCTCTAAATCCCCATGCCAGCGTGTGAATACTTCATGGATGAGAACATCCGGATACCCAAATTCGCGCACGGCCTGTTGATATGCCTCGAGAATTTCTGCTTGCTGAGCAGGTATTGTCTGCATAACGGCAGGATCGGACGGTTGCGGGTTTGCAGGAACAGAGACACTGGCACGATGCAGATAAACGGGTCGACCTGCCCAATTGAGCCGCAGCAAAATACCTTCCGCAACGAGCAGTTTGAGCGCTGCATCGAGTTGTTTGGCGGGTGCGCCCCGCAAACGTTTGGCGAGCGCTGTTTTGGATTGGAGTCGCAGCCCGGCATCTTTGACCTGTTGCGCAATCAGCTCATAGGCGATTTCCAAGGGTTTATAATGTTCCGCAATGACGTAACGTGGTCTGCTGGGCGAACCCAGATTACCAATTTGTCCCGCTTTGAGTAGCTTGCGGAGTGCTTGACGGCAGGCCTTACCTTTTTGGGTACTCGCGGCCGGTAGTTTCAGTGCTGTGGTGTTGGCGCCTTCTGCGCCTGCAGCTGACAGGCGGTCGAGCAAGGTCTGTTCGCAATCATTGGTCCATTGCATAGATGTCACCTTCTGGGACGGTAATAGTGTTCTGGCCGGGTCTGAGAGGCGGTTCGAGTGGAGAGCCATACCGCGGCCCCTCCTCTTGGCAAGCCTCTGCATAATTATACGCTGGAGGTAAGCGCCCGGCCTATTGGGATTTTTGTCCAGCTTGCCGCGGTGTTTCGCGTGGCTAAGGGCGCATCCACGCGATTGGCATTTGAGCGCGCAGTAACGCCGCGCGCAATGGCGATCCAGGTTGGGTTAGACTGAGCGAGTACTCAGCGCATCGATAGTCAAGCCTTATGAAGTTTGACGAAGGATTGCCATCGTACATCATTACATGGTAGGGCAACGGCGGTGATCCGGGATGCCCAAGGTATTATCGAATAGGACGTGTTTATGCTCATCCATTTTTCCGCTCAACCTGGCATGCATGAGCGGCAGCTGCAAAGAATGTACGCCAACCCTTTATTCCCAGAAAGTGCATCGATTTCACAGGAAGATATCATTGCGGCCAGGCAACGTGACCAACAAGCGACAGATGCGTTTATGCAAACGTTTCATACACTGGTCGAGGAAATTGCCCAGCTGCAAGAGAAAGAGGAGAGCCAGGTGCTGTTGGATCTCAAAGCGCGGCTTGATCAGGCATTTCAGGCCTGTTCGACGTTGCCGGGCGATGTACAGCCGATTCGCCAGGCAATCCTTAATTTGATCGCACCCATTATGCGCGCAGTAGAACGCGGTGCGGGGACGGATGCGGCTGCGCTGGCGAAATTGCAGGAGGAGGACGAAATTCGCGCGCTACATTTTGCATTACTTGAGCTACCTTTGGCGGCGGACCTGCTCGCGTCCGATTCACCGATTACGGCAGACGCGCTGGTGCCGACACTATTGAGTGCAGGTACAGATGAATTGGCTCAGGTGCTCAATCTGTTTTCAGCGGAGCAATTGACCGATCTGGTTGAGCGCGCAGGTAGGTTCATTGATGCCTTGGCCGAACAGGGAATCGCAGTAGACGGCCCCTTGTTACGCCTGCAAATGCTACAACAGGCCACACCGGTTGAAAGTGCGGCCCATTGAATAACCTCTTGGATGTCGTAGCTTAGGACTTTTTGGGCCCGAAGCCTTTGGGAATGGGCAGGTATTCGACCGCGGATTGCTGGCGCTGCGGTTGTGGATACAACGACATCAGCTCCAGCACATCTTCAGGGATCTGCGTAGAAACATTCAGGCCAAGCTCGCGAGCAGCGTCAGGGGTAATTGGGTAATCATGCGTCCACGTTCCAGTTGCCATTTGTTTAGCGACTGTCGCGGCACGCGTCTCCTCCAGGGTGCCCGTGAGTAATTCTCTGACGGCTTCTTCTACCTGATTGATGGCCTTTTTACCTACGTCTGCCATCAGCAACGTTTTGTCCTCCACATGTTCCATGGGTTTTTCTTTGGCGATTTTGACCAATGAGGCGGCTGGAAATTCACCTAACTGCGGATCGACCGGACCTAAGACAGCATGGGGCGACATGACGATTTCATCGGCCGCAAGTGAAATCAGTGTGCCTCCCGACATGGCATAGTGGGGGACGTAGACCGTTACTTTACCTTCGTGCTGTTTAATGGCGCGGGCGATCTGTAGTGATGCGAGTACCAAGCCGCCTGGGGTATGCAGAATTAAATCGATCGGGACTTTTGGATCGGTCATGTGGATGGCGCGCATAATGGCTTCGGAATCTTCCATGTTGATAAAACGCATGAGCGGAAAACCCAGAAAGCCCATAGTCTCCTGACGATGTACCATCAGTATGACGCGTGACTGGTGATGTTTTTCGAGCTGGGCGACCTTGCGAGCGCGAGAGGATTCCAGCATTTTCTGATTCAGTAGTGGTTGGAGCGCAGTCAAGATGAAAAAAATCCAAAAGATATCCATCATGTTCATAATTTACCTCCTAAACAGGCGGTTGAAAGTGATCAGTCAGTACACTGCATAAAATGGGGAAAAAGCGCAGGGTACAAGCAAAGGGACACATAGTGAGCCGGTTTTTTTACGCAGGATTCAACGCCTGTGATTACGTTGAGAAGAAGCACTCCCATCGGGTGCGAAACCATAGACTCCTTCGTCGGCGTGCCAGTTCAGATAGGCTTCTCGGCCAATAATGAAAAACCGAATCAGCAGCAGGCCAGCCAAAAAGCCGCCCACATGCGCCCACCATGCAACACCTCCACCCATTTGCGGCTGGAGCAGGGAACTGGTGCCTTGCAGCACCTGAGTAAAGTACCAAACCAATGCATAGACCAGGGCGGGAACTTCGAAGAAAAATGGTATAAAAAGAATAGGAACCATAATAATGATACGAGCGTGTGGAAACAGCATGACATAGCCGCCAATGACGCCAGCAATCGCACCGGACGCTCCCAGGGATGGAATCGTCGACGTCAGATTAAAATAAAAATGGGCAAAGCTTGCGAGTAAACCACAGAGCAAATAAAACACCAGAAAACGCAGCGGCCCGAGACGATCCTCCAATGCAGGGCCAAAAATCCACAGTGTCCACATATTGAAAATTAAATGCAGCCAACCACCATGCAGAAACATATTGGTGAAAAAAGGCAACGGGTTTCCCGGTGTCAGCCCATGAGCCAGTGCCCATTCCGGTGCTATGTAGCGTGCCGGGACCAGACCATAGTGATAGACCACGGCTTCCTGCCAATCCGGTGGTAAATCGAGGAGCAACATAAACACAGCGCTGTTGATGGCGATAAGAGTCCACACCATTCCGGGAAAGGTGTGTCTAGGCAAGCTGTCGCGGAGGGGGAACATGTCAATACCTCGTTTGTCTGACCAACCAAGGCGTCAATGGATCGGTTGAAACTGGTCAGTGGGTGGTTATTCATTTATGGGGCTTACCTTATTGTCCGCATGCGGCTAGTCCCTAGTTCCTAGTCCCTGGAGCCATTGACGCAGCGCAGTGATGACGGCCTGGAAGGCGACCGCGTCAGACTGGCGTAGCGATTCGAGTTGTGCAATATAGTGCGCGGGGGAGCGTGATCGCTTGAGTTGTGCAATGTCCCGGCGTATGGCGCGAAAATCTTCGATCGCTGCGCTTGCGTCAGGCGTATTGAGTGCCGGGTTGTCCGCCATTGCCTGGAGCAGAATATCCAGCACATCGGACATTCTTCCAAGCTGGCGGCCAGCACTATGGAGTTGGTTAAAGATTTCCAGCTCCAGCTGAGGATCGCTGGAGTTTTGCAGATTGACCGTAATGGTTTGTTGCTGCGTTTGTGTTTGAGCGAGTTGATTTTCGTCGGGCATGGGTTTCTGTCACAAGATGGGTGGTTAGCAATCCACAGGTGGATGCCCAGCGGTTAGGGGGACGCGTCTGTGTCGTGATCTTCTCGTATCGTGGTGATTGTCCCCTTCGCTGGAGGATTTTTCCTGCCTGCTTGAGCTTCTGCTGAGGAGCTACTCTTAGTTTTTGCTACACACGAAAACGCTTGATTTGCGCCCCTAGCAGCCATACCGAGCAGCGGTTAGCTTTCTAACAGTTCATTAAAGGTTTTGCTTGGGCGCATCGCCTGCGTGAGTTTTTCCGGATCAGGGTGGTAGTAACCCCCCAAGTCCACCGGCGCGCCTTGTGCGGCATTGAGTTCTTCCATAATCTGCGCTTCGTGCGCAGCCAGCGCCTTGGCCAGTGGCGTGAAACGGTCTTGTAGTGCGGCATCTTCGGTTTGATTCGCGAGCGCTTCTGCCCAATAGAGTGCCAAATAGAAATGGCTGCCCCGGTTATCCAATTCATTGACTTTGCGAGACGGCGACTTGTTGTTTTCCAGTAAACGGCCGGTGGCTTCGTCGAGCGCTTTGGCGAGAATGGCAGCCTGGGGATTGCCTGTGGCCTGACCGAATTGTTCCAGAGAGGCTGCGAGTGCCAGAAACTCCCCCAGTGAATCCCAGCGCAGGTGGCCTTCCTTGAGGAATTGCTGCACATGTTTGGGGGCGGAGCCACCCGCACCGGTTTCGAAGAGTCCACCCCCCTGCATGAGAGGCACGATGGAGAGCATCTTGGCGCTGGTGCCCACTTCGAGAATGGGGAAGAGGTCAGTGAGGTAGTCACGCAGGATATTACCCGTGACGGAAATGGTGTCCTGGCCCGCGCGAATTCGCTCCAATGAAAAACGCGTGGCTTCTTCCGGCGCGAGGATATGGATATCGAGTCCTTCAGTATCGTGGTCTTTGAGATAGCGCTGCACCTTGGCAATAATTTGGGCATCGTGGGCGCGGGTCTGGTCGAGCCAAAAGACCGCGGGCGCACCCGTTGCCCGGGCACGTGTTACTGCGAGCTTGACCCAGTCCTGAATCGGTAAATCTTTCGCCTGACAGCTACGCCAGATATCGCCGGCTGCGACCGCATGCTCAAGCAGCGTATTTCCTTCAGCATCGACAATACGCATGGTACCTGCTGCCGGCGCAATAAAGGTCTTGTCGTGTGAGCCGTATTCTTCTGCTTTCTGGGCCATTAAGCCTACATTGGAGACGCTGCCCATGGTGGTGGGGTCGTAGGCGCCGTGTGCCTTGCAGTCTTCGATGACGGTTTGGTAGACGCCTGCGTAACTGCTGTCGGGGATCACGAACTTGGTATCGTGCAACTGGCCATCCGGCCCCCACATTCGTCCTGAATTGCGGATGGCGGCAGGCATGGAGGCATCAATGATGACGTCGCTGGGGACATGCAGATTGGTGATGCCTTTGTCGGAGTTAACCATGGCCAGGTCTGGGCGCTTGTCGAAACAGGCGGCCATGTCTGCTTCGATGGTCATGCGCTGTTGCTCGGGTAGCTGCTCCAGTTTAGTCAGCAGATCGCCGAGGCCATTATTGGGGTTGACGCCAAGTTCGCTGAACAGTGCCGCATGTTTCTCGAATACCGGTGCACAGAAAACCGCTACAGCGTGTCCGAAGATAACCGGGTCGGAGACTTTCATCATGGTGGCTTTCAAATGAATCGAAAACAATACACCCTTTGCCTTGGCGTCTTCGATTTGCTGCGCGAGAAATGTTCTCAGGGCGCCGCTGCTCATAAAGGTCGCATCCACCACTTCGCCGGCTTGGAGGGGATAGCTGTCCTTGAGGGTCGTGCAGTGACCCTCCGCATCCACGAACTCGATTCGCCCCTGGGTGGGGGCATCCAGGGTGAGCGAACGTTCGTTGCTAAAAAAATCACCATCGCTCATATGCGCCACATGTGACTTGGAATCGGCTTGCCAAGCGCCCATGGAATGGGGGTGTTTGCGTGCATAATTCTTAACAGCAGGTGGCGCACGTCGATCTGAGTTCCCTTCTCTGAGCACTGGATTGACTGCGCTGCCCAAGACTTTGGCGTAGCGCTCTCGTACTGCTTTATCTGCCTCGGTATGTGGCTCGTCCGGAAACTCCGGAACCGCATAGCCCTGGCTTTGTAATTCGGCGATGGCGGCTTTGAGCTGAGGAATAGAGGCGCTGATATTGGGTAACTTAATGATATTGGCCAGTGGATCCTGGGTGAGTGCGCCCAGATAGGCCAGATCGTCGGAAACCCGCTGTTCCGGGGTCAGATGCTCCGGGAACTGGGCAAGAATTCTGGCAGCCAGAGAAATGTCACGGGTCTCCACCTGGATACCGGTACCCGCCGTAAAGGCTTGCACGATTGGCAGCAGTGAGGCGGTTGCCAGAGCAGGCGCTTCGTCGGTTTTTGTGTAGATGATGGTCGCGGTGTTTTCTGTCATTTCTTGGTTACTCTTTGGGTCGTCGGAGTGAGGTAACACTCAATTATATCTTACCTTGTTCTTCGGCTAACGGCGCAGCACGCTCGTTTTTGGCCGGTCTCTGCGTTATTTTCCTGCTCGCTCGGTTACCTACTGCATGGATGCGCCCTCGTTGTGCGAGAGCAGTGAGCATCTGCCCGGTATTCTCAGCCAGTGTCACGACGGGTTGTGATGCGAATATCTGTGGTCAGCGTGCTTGTTATTTCTGCGCCGGTAAAGGTATAGCCTCCTTCTACGGGCATTGTCCCTTCGGGAGAGGGGGCTGCGGCAATGGCCACATGATCTTCGCCGACACGCGTGCCAT
This sequence comes from Thiotrichales bacterium, assembly GCA_024763135.1. Lineage (GTDB taxonomy): Bacteria > Pseudomonadota > Gammaproteobacteria > UWMA-0217 > UWMA-0217 > JANTGD01. The sequence continues at coordinate 13,526 of JANTGD010000044.1, forward strand.
GGGTAGGATCGAAACCCAGCCAACCCCATCCAGGCAGATAGGCCTCTGCCCAGGCGTGCAAGTAGCGGTGTTGTCGGTACCCATCTCCTTGCTGATAGCCGCTTACAAAGCGCGAGGCGATACCGAGCTGGCGACAACCTGCCATGAACAGCACCGCCAGGTCCCGGCACACGCCTTCTTTGCGCTGCACGGTTTCTGCGGGGGAGCGTGGCGGCCCCTCGAGGCGAACACCCTGATGGTAAAAACCATGGATGGCTGCGTTCAAATGCTCCAGAAAGGTGCATAAATCATTGCCGGCACCGGCCAGTATCGGTTCCAGAAAAGGAGCTAGCTGCGTGGGTTGCTCGAGCAAGGTGAGGTAAGCAGCCAGCGCAGGCGCCTCTGAGCCATAGGTGGGTGGCAGGCCCAACGGAGGCAGAGGCAGATCGGTATGGCTGGTTTGGGTCGACACTTCCAAATGGACTTGGATGTCCAGGACCGGGGTTTCCCCCGAAAAATGGATCCGTTGTATGAGATTACCCCAGGCGTCAGTGCCATCAACGCGAGCCACAGGCTGGGGGGTGATGTCCAGCCGATAGGAAAGTAGCTGCTGGCTTGGGATCGGTAGTGGGGTGAATCGCAAGAGGTGTTCGCTCAACGTCACCGGTAGCGTGTACTCGTAGCGCGTCAGATGTTCGATTGCAAAATACATGATCGTTCAGGCATCCGGCCGTGTGAGTGAGTCGAGCAACGTGCCGGCGATGTCCTGCCATTCCTGGTGTAGCGCTGTACTGGGGCGTTGCCGAGCCGCACGACGATACCAATAATCGGCATTCCGCTGGTCACCTTCCTCACGATGCAGCAGGGCGTGGATCCAGGCCGCTTCGGGGCTTGCGAGGTCTTGTACGATTTGATGGGCCCGGTCCCAATGCCCTTTGGCATCCCACCACAACGCCATGAGTTCAGGCGTTAAACCGCTCGGTGGTGCCTCATCCTGTAGCGATTGTTCGAAAGTACTCAGATTCATGTCGAGCGTTGTGGTTGTGAGCGTTATTGGTTTTGAATGTGTGGTTAAGCAGATAACGTGCCAGTTTCGAGTATGGCTAGGATTCACTGACCCAGCGTGCCAGCAATGCTGCAATCAGTCCGGGAATGATCAGCGCGAGCAGGTAGAGCGCAATTGTCAGCGGCGAGGGATCGAAACCCCAGTTGAGTCTGAGCAGCTTGAGGGTGGCAATGCTCAGTGGAACAAAACTGATGACAAATGCTGCCCCCCAGAGCGCGGTTTTGCCCAGCGGCGTCATCTCCCGTGGCTGAATCCGGCCTGAAAAGCGGAGTCCCACTATGATGGCAGCGGAAATGAGTAGCAACAAACCCAGGATGGGGAATCTCATGCGCATGTTCCATTCAACCTAAAAACCTCAGTTGGGCGCAAAAAAGACGCGTAAGATATTGGTGTGCATGGTGAATCGGAAAAACTCGTGGTCACCTTATTGGTGAT
>JANTGD010000045.1 GCA_024763135.1 Thiotrichales bacterium
TCACCATAGGACCACTATGATTCATAAAAACAAAACCACATCTAACCCCTTGATGACTCACTGATACAGACAGTTTGGGCTTGGCGGTGTACTAGGTGGTTATCCAAGAACAGTTAGGCGATTGCCTTCAGAAAAGCCTTGTATGCCCAGTTCTTCGCTCATTTTCGTTGAATCGCAGTCACTATTTGTCACAAGTGAGTAAAAAATTGCGCTCAAAATGGCTTCCCCTCGTAATGGTCGCTATTCTTGGCCAGCCTTCTAGATCATATCTTTGAGGCCTTTCAGCGCGAGAACCTTGACGGCTCGCCGGGCCGGCTTGGCTTTGATGGTGATTTCTTCGCCGGTAAACGGATTGATACCCTGGCGTGATTTGGTGGCCGGCTTTTTGACCACTTTGATTTTGAGCAGACCTGGCAGATTGAAAGCACCAGCGCTGCGAGGCTTGAGGTTCTTGGCGATGAGGCCCGTAAGAGAATCAAAAACGGCACTCACCTCTTTGCGGCTCAAACCTGTCTCGGCCGAGATATGATTGAGAATTTCGGTTTTGGTTGGGGGTTTTTTTACAGTGGCGGTTTTTTTGGCCACGGCTTTCTTTTTTGCGACTGCCATGTTGGGCATCTCCTATGCATTGACGGGTTAAGGGAAAGGCGCGAAAAAAATAGCATGATTCTTAATAGTTTGCGAGTATTGTCAATGCCTTATAACAGTTTAGAGTCGATTCGTGGACGATAGCTCATTTTTTGCAGCTTTTTTGGTCGGATTATTGGGCGGTGTCCACTGTGTTGGGATGTGCGGGGGGATTGTCGCGGCGCTCTCTCTGGGTGTCCATGAGCGTATGCGTAATCGTTTGATCGCGCTGCAGGCTGGTTACAACCTCGGACGTGTTACGAGTTACACCGTTGCTGGTGCGCTGGCAGGTGGGCTGGGGGCGCTGACTTTGGGTCTCACGGGCATTCACGAGCTACGGCTGGGATTACAGGTCATTGCGTCACTGGTCATGATACTGCTGGGGTTTTATATCGCAAATTGGTGGACTGGTGTCGCGCGGATTGAAAAACTCGGGGTGCATTTGTGGCGTCATCTCGAACCAATCAGCCGGCGCTTGATTCCTGTCAGCTCTTTTCGCCAAGCGCTACTGCTGGGGCTGATCTGGGGATGGCTGCCCTGTGGTTTGATCTACAGTATATTGATTTGGGCACTTGCCAGCGGCAGTGTTTATCATGGCGCGGTACTGATGTTGGGATTTGGCTTGGGGACGTTACCAAATCTGGTGTTAATGGGGGTTTTTGCGGCGCGTTTGGGACAGCTGCTAAAAACACCCTGGTTGCGTCAGAGCGCGGGGTCGATTGTGATTCTATTGGCGCTCTGGCAGCTCTACCAGGCATTCCGATTACAAGCGATGTCCTAGTACATCGTCCAGTTTAAAATGACGGAGTCATTTGTCCTCTCTGCATATATGGGTAGGCATACTTCTCAAGCAATAGCTGGCTATCGCGAGGATCCGCAACGCAGAAGTGGGCGATTTTGCGCCGCAAGATGCTGTGTTACGAATTGATCAGCGATTCCTCAACAACCTGTTAAGCTAGACGATATGCGAGCTGACTCGTCATTGCGGGCAGTGCGCCTCAACCCTCACGACAAAGCTTGCAGTGTGGGTGGCAGTGTTTTGGGTGAAGGAATGCGCAACTGTTTGTCGCGGCCGGTGGTGCCGCGCAGGATCTCGATTCGTGATGGTGGTACCCCAAACTGTTTGCCGAGAAAGCGCCGTAGATAGGCATTGGCTTTGCCTTCCACTGGCGGTGCGGTGATATAGACTTTGAGGCGCCCGGCTACGATATCCCCCAATTTGTCGCGCGTGGCGCGAGGCTGGACTCGGACATCGAGCAGTAAATCAGGGCCTTCCCAACGACCCGCAGTGGTAGTTGCCATTGGTATGATGCTCAGTACATTGCGCGAACGATAATCAGGCCGATATTCAGCAGAATAATTGCCACGAGTGGGGTGATGTCTACCATGCCGATTCGCGGCACCATTGGGGACAAGGGTTCAAGAATCGGACGGGTCAAGCTGTAGAGAATTGAGCCCAATGGGTTTCCCCCCATGTAAGTCCCCGGATTGACCCAGCTGAGGACTGCCTGAATGATCAGGGCAAAGATATACACGTAGAGTGCCAACTCAATGAGCTGAAAGACCGAAACATACAATACAAGGATTGGATTCGCCGAGCGACCCATCAGTATAAACAGCAGCGTGTTTTGCACAAACTTGAGTAGGAGCAGTAAGACGATGGCCGCGGTATCGATACTTTTGATCGGTGGTATGACGCGGCGCAGCGGTCGCAGCGGTGGATTGGTGAGTGTGACGACAAATTGGGAAATGGGATTGTGAAAGTCCGCTCTTGAAAGTCCGAGCAACAACCGGATCATGACCACCAAAATATATAATGAAAACAGCGTGTCGACGAGGAAAACAGTGATGTTATTCAAGACATTCATTGATCGGTTCCGAGTTCATTGGCCAGTGTTTGTGCGCGATGTGCTGCGGCAGCCAGTGCTTCAGCAAAGGTTTTTCTGATATCGGCGGCTTCAAGTACCTCAAGCGCGCGCTCAGTCGTGCCGCCTTTGGAGGTGACCCGGGCACGCAGCATTGCAGGATCCTCGCCGCTTTCGAGTGCGAGTTTGGCAGCGCCAAATGCGGTTTCAATGCTCAGTAGTTTAGCGATTTCCCGACGCAGTCCCAAGGACTCGCCCGCCGCCTGCAACGCTTCCATGATGAGAAAAAAATAAGCCGGACCGCTGCCAGATAGCGCCGTGACCGCATCCAACAGATCTTCCTGCTCTACCCAAACAGTGACCCCAACTGCCCGTAACAGCGTTTCGGCCAGTTCTCTTTGTTCCGGGGTGACCGTCGCATTGGCAAATAAACCTGTTGCACCGCTTTGTACCAGGGCAGGGGTATTGGGCATGCTTCTGACGATAGGCATGTGCCCGCCGAGCCAGCGATCGATGTCGACAGAGCGGATACCGGCCGCAATGGAGATCACCAACGGCTTATTGACCTGTAGCGTCGTCGCGAGTTCACGGCAAACTGTTTGAAGAATTTGGGGTTTGACGGCAAGGACCACCACATCGGCATTGGCCACGGCCGCGATATTGTCAGCAGTGACGTTTAAGCCGCTATCGAGTGCATATAATCTTGAAGGTTGTTCCGGATCGGGGTCGGAAACGGTGATCTGGTAGGCCAGCCAACCGTTGTTTAGCAGGCCTCCAATCAGGCTGCGTGCCATGTTTCCACCACCAATAAATGTAAGCGCTTTACTCTTGGTCACGGTTTTTTTCCTAAGCTGTGAAAGCAATTGAATATTCTACTGTCTCGCGCCAAAAATTGCTGTGCCGATTCTGACCACCGTCGCACCCTCGAGGATAGCCGCGCAATAGTCTCTACTCATACCCATTGACAGTGTATCGAGTTGAAACCCCTGCGCATTCAACTGATCGAGTGCCTGGCGCAGGCGCTCGAACGGTTCACGTTGCGCCTGTGGATCCTTGCGCGGGCGCGGCAGGCACATCAGGCCGCGCAAGCGCAGCTGATCCATAGCGGCGATTTCCCGCGCCAAGTGGGTCACTTCGTTGAGTTCGACCCCCGCCTTGCTTGGTTCATGGTCGATATTGACTTGAATGCAAACATTCAGCGGCGGGGCATTGGGATCACGCTGCGCAGACAGACGCCGAGCCAGCTTGAGACGATCTATGCTGTGGACCCAATCTGCCCAGGTGGCGATGATACGGGTCTTATTGCTTTGAATGGGGCCAATAAAATGCCAGGTAATCGGAGCCTCGGCCAGTGACTGGGCTTTGTGTTCGAACTCCTGGGCATAGCTTTCACCAAAATCGGATTGGCCGCACTCGAGTGCGCGCTGGACCATTGCAAGTGGTTTGGTTTTACTCACCGCAATGAGTTTGGTACTTGCAGGTGGTCGGGCAGCCCGCTGTTCACACTGGTGCAGGTTTTCGCGTAGTCTATGAAGGTTTTCGCAGATGTCTACTTGTGGCATGTGATCGTGTTCGTGTGGTTTGCCTGTAGGATGCTGCCAGAATTGTTGCGCTAAGGTAATAGTCTGATGACAGTCGCTGTTCATTGAGGCCAACGCAAAACGGTTACACAGCCCGATCGCTGCGTTGCGCGCTCCCGCGCCTATTTTATCCGATAGGTCTCGGTCGCAGGGCCGTGCCTTGTACTCAGGCTTCTACGTTTTGTGAGACCTCTAGTTAAAGGGGGTTCGAACCCAGCGTCCTGGATCTCTGCGGCGTATTATTTGGAGCAAAATATGGATATTACTCAACTCCTGGCATTTGGGGTTAAAAATAAGGCGTCCGACCTACATCTTTCGGCGGGATTACCGCCGATGATTCGTATTGATGGCGATATCAGACGGTTGAATATGCCTGCGATGAACCACAAGCAGGTGCATGCCATGATCTACGATATTATGAATGACAAGCAACGCCAGGATTTTGAGGAGCGTCTGGAAACTGACTTTTCTTTCGAAGTCAAGGAGTTGGCGAGGTTTCGTGTCAATGCGTTCAATCATGACCGGGGTGCCGGCGCTGTGTTTCGAACCATCCCGTCCGAAGTATTGACTCTTGAGGAGCTCAATGCGCCGAAGGTATTTGAAAAGATTTCTGGCTATCCACGTGGGCTGGTATTGGTTACCGGACCGACTGGCTCAGGTAAATCCACGACCCTGGCGGCTATGATCGATCACAAAAACAAATCGGAATATGGTCATATTCTAACCATTGAGGATCCCATCGAATTTGTCCATCAGTCGCAAAAATGCCTGGTCAACCAGCGCGAGGTCCATCGCGATACGCTGGGATTCGACGAAGCTTTGCGTTCCGCGCTCAGGGAAGACCCCGATACCATTCTCGTCGGCGAAATGCGCGATCTTGAAACCATCCGTTTGGCACTAACCGCTGCCGAAACGGGGCACTTGGTATTTGGAACCTTGCATACCACCTCGGCCGCAAAGACCGTCGATCGTATTGTGGATGTTTTTCCGGCGGAAGAGAAATCCATGGTGCGCACCATGCTGTCAGAATCATTGCGCGCAGTTATTTCGCAAACATTACTGAAGAAACCTGGTGGTGGCAGAGTGGCGGCCCATGAAATTATGATGGGAACACCTGCTATTCGTGCGCTCATCCGGGAAAACAAAGTGGCACAGATGTATTCAGCGATCCAAACCGGCCAGAAAGAGGGGATGCAGACTTTAGATCAATGTCTCAAGGACCTTTTGGGACGTGGCTTGGTGGCGCGGGACGATGCGCGTAGGGCGGCAGTCAATCCAGATGCGCTGTAACTATGTACCTTACCCCTGAAGTACGCCAGCGCTGCGTTAAAACATGGTCATTGACAGGTGTAAGCTCACATTTCTAGCCTTGATCTGACGCATTTGTAACGACTCAGCGTGTTTTAATTTTGGTGCGTATCAAGGCATTTTCGCACGGAGAATATGAGCATATAGTCAATACGTGACCATTCGAGTACGAAAATAACGCCGAGATGGGGCAAAAGATGAATTCGCTGAGTCGTTACACGTATTTTAGGGGTAATCTGAGCAGTGACTTTATGTTTTGACAACTCGCTGAGTAGTTGCGATACGCTTTAGTTTACCGAGACCATTGGGCCATGACTAAGTTCGGGCAATGCAGGCGCTGCGCCAGGATTGCTTGTATCGGGTGGCGAGTTCAGGCAGCGGCGGTACTGTGGGCAGATGAGTGCATCACGAATACTGTGCACGGTGCCAAGGATACTTAGCAATAACATCTAAATAACGACAAACCGGGCAACGGGGGATGGACTGACATGGATAGAGATAAGGCGGTAGATTTTATAAACGACTTGTTGCGTGCGATGGTGGAGCGCAATGGGTCGGATATGTTTGTTTCACCGGGTGCGCCTCCGAGTGTCAAGGTGGATGGTGCAATGACTCCGCTGACCAATCAGCCGCTTTCGGCAAATCACACAGAGGTGCTCGTGCGATCGATTATGAACGACAAGCAACTCAAGGAATTCGAGGCGCACCAAGAAGCCAACTTTGCTATCTCAGTACCGGGGTTAAGTCGTTTTCGGGTCAGCGCTTTTACGCAGAAAAACAGCTATGCAATGGTGCTGAGAAAAATCCAGAGTGAAATCCCGTCGCTCAAAGAATTAAAGCTGCCACCCATTCTCAAAGATATCTCCATGAGTAAACGCGGGCTGGTTTTGGTTGTGGGAGCGACCGGTTCCGGTAAATCGAGCACCTTGGCAGCGATGATCGGTCATCGCAATGAAAATAGTCCCGGGCACATTATCACCATCGAAGATCCCATTGAATTCGTACATGAGCACCGTCAGAGTCTGGTTACTCAGCGTGAGGTCGGCGTCGATACCGCCTCTTATCAGGTTGCATTGAAGAACACGTTGCGTCAGGCGCCCGATGTCATTTTGCTGGGAGAAATTCGGGACCGGGAAACCATGGAGTATGCGATTGCGTTTGCAGAAACAGGGCATCTTTGTGTTTCGACTCTGCATGCCAACAGCACCAACCAGGCGATGGATCGAATTATTAATTTCTTTCCAGAAGAGCGGCGGCAGCAATTGTTAATGGATCTCTCCCTCAATCTGCGCGCTGTGTTGTCTCAGCGTTTGGTCAGAGTGTCCAGGGGAGACGGCCGTATTCCCGCGGTAGAGATTATGATCAATTCGCCACTCATGGCGGATCTATTAATCAAAGGCAGAATTCCAGAGATGCGCGAATTGATGAAAAATTCTACCGAGACCGGTATGAATACCTTTGATCAGTCACTGTTCAACTTGTTTGATGCGGGCTTGATCGATTATCACGAGGCGTTGCGGAATGCGGATTCGGTCAATGATTTGCGTTTGCGGATTAAATTGGAGAGCAAGCGCTCAACGCAGAAAGATGTGTTTGCAGGCACGGACGAGCTGGAAATTGAATCGACAGAAGAAGAAACCGGGCTTATGCGCTAAGTCCGTTATTTTAAAACTGGATCATGTACTAGTGTCGTGATGGTGGTATGGGTGGGGTGCAGCGGCGAGGTCCTCTCATGCCTGGCATCTAAGACAGCATGCAAGTGGGATCCGGCCAAGGGAGAACTATGAAGATTGAATCCTATTTACGCTTTATGGCCGACAAGGGAGCCTCTGATCTCTATTTAACGACGGGCGCCGCGCCGAGTGTTAAATTGCACGGTGACCTGGTTCCGATCTCGGAAACACCTCTGCGTGCGGGGGTGACTCAGGCGGTTGCATACGAAATCATGAATGAGGATCAGCGCCGGGATTTTGAGGCCACGCTGGAAATGAACCTTGGCCTCCCAATCCACGGTGTCGGGCGCTTTCGGGTCAACATTTATCGGCAGCGTGGAGAGGTTTCCATGGTGATCCGGTACATCAGTCCAAAGATCCCGACGTTGGAGTCACTGAATGTGCCGTTGGTGCTGCAAGAGCAGGTGATGCATAAATCCGGGTTGGTGCTGATGGTCGGGGCGACAGGTACCGGTAAATCTACGACTCTGGCGGCTATGCTGGAGTATCGGAATCAGCAGCAGGCTGGACATATTCTGACGATCGAGGATCCCATAGAATTTACCTATACCCATGCCAAATCGATCGTTGGGCAGCGGGAAATCGGCATTGACACGCTCTCCTACGGGAATGCGCTGCGCGAAGCTATGCGCGAAGCGCCCGATGTGATACTCATCGGTGAGATTCGCGACACAGAAACCATGCAAGCTGCCATCTCGTTTGCCGATACTGGGCATCTGGTTCTGTCAACCTTGCACGCAGTTAATGCCAATCAGGCCTTGGATCGGGTGATCAATCTGTTTCCGAGTGATGCGCGTAATCGGGTGCTACAGGATCTGGCACTCAATCTGCGTTGCATTGCATCGCAGCGGCTCATCTCCGGGCTCGAAGTCCGTCGTTTGCCAGCAGTAGAGGTATTGATCAATACGCCTTTTGTTGCAGATTTGATCGAGCGTGGTCGTGTGGGTGAGATCAAAGAGGTGATGGAAAAATCAGCGAGTGTGGGCATGCAAACTTTTGATCAGTCCTTACTCTTTTTGTATCAAGCAGGCAAAATCAGCCGTGAAGAGGCCCTGGCCAACGCCGATTCACGCAACAATTTGGAATGGCGCATGAATTTTGGCGCCAACTCGGATGAGCTGACAGGGGAGTTTTCGATGCAGGATGCGGTCGCGCAAGATGATCCCACAGAGCCGAGTCTTCAGGGGTTGTTTGCATCGGGGGCCCGCGCCGATCCAAGCACCTCGATGTTAATGCGGCTGGATGACCTCAAGCCCTTTGATAAAACTAAGCTGTAGCGACTGCGCTTTGCATTGCGGATTGGATGCAGGCTTGGTCGCTTGCTACGCGAGTCGCGCATCAACATCGGCTACAAGGTTTAGCAACCGAATGAGTGGTGATTCGGCGAACCCCTGAAGTGCGCCAGCTACGCATTAAAAACGGTCATTTACGTAGGTAAACTCACATTTTTCGCCTTGATTCGACGCATCTCAGGGGCAAACTGAGCAGTCACTTCATTTTTTGACAACTCGCTGAGTAGTTACCTGAATGATTGCCACTCATTCCCCATTTGAGCGGCGGTAGACAACTCGCCCATCAACCAAGGTATGGGTGACACGTCCTTGCATCAGCCAACGATTGAAGGGGGTGTTTTTCCCCCGGCTTAAGAATGCGTCGATGTCGCAACGCCATTCAGCATCCGTATCGACGATGGCGATATCGGCCGGACGTCCGGGCTCCAGGCGACCCGTCTCCAAGCCCAGCACGGTGGCGGGTTGTGCCGTTAGCAGGGCGACAGCCTGGCAAAGACTGAGTTGACCGTGCGCGACCAGTTTTAATGTCAGCGGCAGGAGTGTTTCCAAGCCAGAAATGCCTGGCTCGGTGGATTGAAATGGGGACAGTTTGGCATCCAATTCATGGGGCGTGTGGTCCGCGCAGATGGCGCTAATGCCACCATTGGTCAATGCTTGTTGCAGCCCTTCTTTATCTCGCTGTGAGCGCAATGGCGGGCGCGTGTGACATAGGGGATTGAAATCGGCGACATCGATTTCAGTGAGCAGCAATTGGTGGATTGCAACATCAGCGGTCACGGGTAGCTCATCGTAGGCTGCGCGACGGATCATTTTCATCCCTTTTGCAGTCGATAAGCGGCAGAAATGGGCGCGCACGCCTGTTTGCTCGATGAGCGGCAGATAAAAGCCAATGGCGGCGGTTTCCGCGGATTCGGGAATACCAGGGAGTCCGAGTCGTGTGGATACTGAGCCCTCATGTACGCAACCCTGATCGGCCAATTCATGATTTTGCGGATAGATGAAAACAGTTAGATCTAGACTGGCCGCATATTCCATCGCACGACGCAGAACATTGGCAGAGGCAACCGGCCGGTAGAGGTTTGTGACGCCAACACAGCCGGCTTCTTTGAGCGTGGCCATCTCCGCGAGCTGATCTCCTTTTAACCCTTTGGTCAAAGCACCCATAACCCGAATTTTGACTAATCCGACTTCATCCTGGCGTTGTTCGATGAACTCGATTTCTCCGGGTGTGTCGATCACAGGTTGGGTGTCGGGCGGACAGCACAACGTGGTGATTCCGCCGCTCACAGCGGCCTGCGCCTCTGATTGGATGTCGGCTTTATGTTCGAAACCGGGCTCTCCGAGCCGGGCGCTGAGTTCGATTATGCCGGGCATGACGAGGCACCCTGAGGCATCGATGGTGCGTTCTGCCGTGAAATCGTCCGGTGCGGCACCAACGGCGAGAATTTTGCCGTCGGCGACATGTAGACTGCAGATTTCGTCGCGCTTGTTCGCGGGATCAATCACACGCCCGTTTTGAATACTCAGCTTCATGCGGCCACTCCAGAAGGAATGCCCAGGCACATGGACATCAGTGCCATGCGCACAGCGATTCCATTGCTGACTTGTTCCAGAATGACTGATTGCGGTCCGTCTGCGACCTCTGAGGCAATCTCCACGCCCCGATTGACGGGGCCGGGATGCATCACGATCGCATCGGGATGCGCGTATTCCAGCCGCTCCGGCGTCAATCCGTAAAGGCGGTAATATTCGTGCTCGCTGGGCAACAACGCGCCGGTCATACGTTCTTTTTGCAATCGCAGCATGATCACCACATCGACATCTTTGAGTCCGTCGGTGAGTGAGTGGAAGACGTGGACGCCCAAATTCCGAACATTGGCGGGCAGCAGTGTCTTGGGTGCGATCACGCGTACTTCACCGGTATTGAGTGTATTCAGGGCGTGGATCTGCGATCGCGCAACCCGTGAGTGTAAAATATCGCCTACAATCGCTATCCGCAAAGCGGTGAGGTCCCCTTTGTGTTGCCGGATGGTAAAGACATCCAGCATGGCTTGGGTTGGATGCGCATGGCGACCGTCGCCGGCATTGATTACACTGATATGCGGGGCAACATGCTGCGCGATTAATTGTGCAGCACCGCTCTGTTCGTGTCGTACCACGAACATATCACTGTGCATGGCTTCGAGGTTTCTCAAGGTATCGAGCAGGCTCTCTCCCTTCTTGGTGGCCGATACATTGATATTCATGTTCATGACATCTGCCGAGAGTCGTTTGGCAGCCAGTTCGAAGGTCGTGCGGGTGCGAGTGCTCGGTTCGAAAAATAAATTAAAAATCGTCTTGCCCCGTAATAAGGGCACTTTTTTAACCGGTTGTGCGGTGATGCTGAGAAAAGAATTGGCGCGCTCCAGAATCTCGTTCAGCAAAGTAGCGGGCAGGCCTTCGATCGTTAAGAAGTGGCGTAAACGGCCATCTTCGGTCAGTTGCATGGAGGCGGGTAAGGGGCCCGGGCGAATAGGCGCGATCATGTAGCAATCAGTTCCAATTTCAGAGGGTCGGGACCATTGAGTTTGATCTGCTCATCCGGGGCTAGGTGGAGATGGTGACCACAGACATCGGGCTGGATGGGCAGCTCCCGGCCACTGCGTTCAACCAGCGCAACCAGGTGGACACTTGCGGGGCGACCAAAATCGAACAATTCGTTGAGTGCCGCACGGATAGTACGGCCCGTATGCAATACATCGTCTACTAAAATAATGTGCTGATCGTCTACCGTGAAGGGGAGTTCTGATGGCTGCACGACGGGGTGTAGGCCGCGTCGACTGAAATCGTCACGATAATAATTAATATTGAGTTTCCCCAATCGTTGCGACAGATTCAGGCGGGTATGCAGGCGCTCCGCGATCCACACACCCCCTGTATGGATACCAACCATGGCAGGGTGTTGCAGCCCTTTGTCGTCAATGTAGTGACGCAGATCGATGGCGATCTGATCCACGAGTCGTTCGGCGTTAAGTGCTACGTGTTGCATGGCAAACGTCGGGGTTGAGTGAATAAACTGAGTGGTATGCTGCCCGGGCAGCTCGCTGGTCGGCAATTGAGGGTGTTGCAGATCGTCGCAAGAAGCTAGCGCGCGAAGCACAGTGAGCAAACCTTATCAAATCACTAGGCGCAGGAGCGAGCAGCGAGTCATGCAGTGAGTTGGCTATATCACTGTTCTGCCACAGCCACCAATAAGTCTTGGGGTGGCAGTCCTTTTTTGTCATTGCCCTATTCTCCACCACTTCTAAGCCATTGCTCAATGATAATCGCAGCAGCCTGACGATCGATTTCCGCTTTAGCAACTTTCTTTCGCCGGCCCTGACGGCGCTGCGATTTAAGTCGTTCATTGGCTTCAAACGAGGAAAAGGCTTCGTTGATCAATGTGACAGGGAGTTGATAGCGGGATTCCAATTGCTTTGCGAAGGCAATAATTTCTTTTTCCAAGGCACTGCTCTCGCCTGTGTCCAAGCGTGGAATCCCTAACAATAGTTCGGCAGGCGCCCAATCGCGCAGGAGGCCGTCCAAGGTGGACCAAGGCAGCTGCGGGTGGGTGTACGTGATAGTTTCTAAAGGGGTTGCAGTGCGCGTCAAGGTATTGCCGGAGGCAATGCCAATCCGGCTTCTGCCGTAGTCGAGGGCCAATACTTTTTTTGGCTGTGTGACCGCAGGGGGATCGATGGCTGTCATTGCCACGCAAGCTCTGGGCGTGTGAATTCTGCCAGGCTTGTAGATGCGAAAGTCAGCATGGAGTGACTATGCATGTCCCGCCGAAGAGCCGAGCAGGGACAAGTCGACTCCTAGCTTCGCTGCTGCTGCGCGCCAACGCTGCTCAACGGGCAGTTTGAAAACGATTTCCGGATCGGACTCTGAGGTGAGCCAGGCATTGGCTGCAAGTTCATCTTCGAGTTGGCCGGGGCCCCATCCGGAATAGCCCAGTAGGAAGAGCGCGTCCTGCGGACCTGTCCCTTCCAGTAAGGCATGGATGATATCTTCCGATGAGGTGACTGCAAAGTCGTTACCGACTGTGAGCGTGTTTTGCCACTGTCGGTCGGCGCTGTGGAGAATAAAACCGCGCTCGGTCTGGACGGGACCGCCTGCAAACAGAGGCGCTTGAGCCAGGGGGCTGTCAGGATCGAATTCGAGGCTCTGTTGTTGCAATAATTCACTGACCTGCAGCGCATACGGGCGATTTACTGTAAACCCAAGCGCGCCCTCAGCGTTATGTTCGCAGACGAGCGTCAGGGTTTCAGCAAAGTTAGGGTCCTGCATGCCTGGCATGGCAATCAGAAACTGGTTCGAGAGATTCAAACTCAACCAACTACCCTCCGCGCTATTTAGAATACCTGGGTTGGGATAGTAACAAGAGCAGGGCAGCAGTGCATCCGCTGGGAATGTTTTAGATGAAGCGCGGCGCTTTGGATTCGAGACCTGGAACGAAGAAAACGCAGACCAATTCGATATACTAATACGATTCGTAACGACTCAGCGTATTCATCTTTTGCCCCGTCTCGGCGTTATTTTCGTACTCGAATGGACTCATATTAACTCTATGCTCACATTCTCCGTGCGAAAATGCCTTGATAGGTACCAAAATCTAAACACGCTGAGTCGTTACCTGTAAGGAAGCTCTGATCAATTCGTAACACGGCTTCTTGCGGCGCAAAATCGCCCACTTCTGCGTTGCGGATCTTTGCAATAGCCAGCTATTACCTGCGACCCGCGCCTTGAGCTGGACGATTTTTCACCACAATCTGCTCGCGCCAGAATGAATCAGAGCTTTCGTAAATGACTATTTTTTTAACGCAGATCTGGCGTATGTTGGGGGTTAGCTAAGTCGTCAAGATATTTCATAGTAAACCCTCATACACTGCGGCCCGGATGTTACGTTTCGGTGTTGCACCGGCTTGACAGTGCATCGCGATGCTTGGGCCGGTGTGGCCTTGTGCCTGAGTGTCCATAGATCCGCTGAATAAGGCTTTACTATGGATTGTCTTAGTATATTGATGTTTTCCAGTTAGAATAGGCGCCGACTCAAATCGATGGACCGAGAGCAGCTGTGACTGATTTTTGCGCAATGCGGTATGGCATCGCTACGCTAAAAAAACAAACCACCGATCTATTGGCTGGCCCGCCGCTGATGTATACGATTGCTCAGCATCGCTGGGTGAATAGCGGGGATGCGTGCTTTTGTGCTCCATTCGTGACTTTACGAGACGCATAGCCGTGCTTTCCAACACAAGTCTGGCACAATGGAGAAACTCCAAGCGTGCACTGCGTGCGCATTGCTCGAACAGGCAAACGGGACTTGCTCATCGTTCATTCTATCCATCGTACTCAACAACCTCGCCGGTAACAGGCCGTTTAAGCTTGATATGACTGCTATTGCTTCCAGTACTCAAGTCACCTCCACAGATCGGCTGGGGATGACATTGTTTCTTGCCACCATTTTGCACGGTATCGTGATTCTTGGTGTCAGTTTTAAAATGAATAAAATCGATGACGTCCAGATGACGAAACCTCTGGACGTGGTGTTAGTCCACACGCGGAGCGATGAGGCGCCAGATCGGGCGAAAAAGATCGCTCAATTTAATCAGCAGGCCAGTGGCAGTCAGTTGCAGGGAAGTGACCCCTCAAGCCCAGTGAGCAGCGAGTTTCCCATGCCGGCGTTGGGCTTGGCCGCAACTCCGCAACCGCCTCGCGCTTCTGAAATAGAGCAGGCACCCGCGCAGAAACGGCTACATACTCGGCAGGCTGTCGAGAAAGTCGTCAGTGACACCCGAACGCAACCGCAAAAGCAGGCTGAAATCCCTAAGGAGCGTGAACTCAGATTGAGAGAAATGCGGATTGCACAGCTGGCTGCAGAACTCGAAGAGCGCCAGCGTCGCTATGCTGAGCGCCCAAAAATTCACTTTATTGATGCAAGCTCCGCCAAGAGCGCTGTAGAGGCCCGATATGTCGATGACTGGGTGCAGCGCGTGGAGGCAATCGGGAATTTGAACTACCCTGAGAAAGCGAAGAAAGACCGTATCAGCGGAAAATTGATCTTGAACGTGTTGTTGGACAATGATGGATCTGTATTAAAGGTGCAGATTGCAGTTTCATCCGGATCCCGCGTACTCGACGAGGCAGCGGTGCAGATTGTGAAATTGTCGTCGCCGTTTCCAGCTTTTCCAAAAGCAATGCGCGAAAAATATGATCAGCTCATGATTACACGCACCTGGCAGTTTGATACCCAACGAGTGCATGCCGCGCAATCATGAAATCGTAGCATGACCTGCTTGGAGTTCGCCTGAAAGCGGGACATTTTTGTGTACAGTGAGGGTGGGTATGTGCACTCTAAAGCTAGCTCTGATCAATTCATAACGCGGCATCTTGCGGTGCAAAATCGCCCACTTCTGCATCGCGGATCTGTGCAATAGCCAGCTATTACCTGCGATCTGCGCCTTGAACCTAGTACACCGCCAAGCCCAAACTGTCTGTATCAGTGAGTCATCAAGGGGTTAGATGTGGTTTTGTTTTTATGAATCATAGTGTTCCTATGGTGAT
>JANTGD010000046.1 GCA_024763135.1 Thiotrichales bacterium
TTAGTAAGCTGGCGCGCTATGCAGAAAAGCGCTAAATTTCGGGCTCGAATCAGAGCCAGCCTGCGGGCAGGGGAGTTTATTTGAGTAACCTTGTGTATGCTTTAGGAGGGGTTGTACTCCTGGAGTTTTTAGTTTTTGCGGCCTTGTATCGTTGGACACGCTGGCAGGGCAAACAAATCGCCCTCTTGGTCGGATTAGCCGCGATTGGATTGTTCCTTCCGTTTGGTGTGTTCTATTGGAAAGGGTTGGATCAGTTCGCTATACATATCGCGTTTTATGCCATGGTACCTTATGGGTTGGGGATTATTACGACCCATTGGGAAAAGCAGGCCGCGCGTGGAGAGCGCAGCGGGCAGGGTTGGTTCCATTGGGCTCCCGCTACGATTGTGGCGTTTTTTCTGGCTTTAGCGGTGGTGGATGCAGTTATTATCACCGTTGCGGAAAATGGCTTGTCTTCCTCGATACTGCAGCGTTTTCTTCCAGAGCCACGGCGTCATCAGGTTGCGCATTCCACTTTTCCGGGCACGATCTACCACGATTATCAAGAGAAGGAAGCACAGTTTAATGCCTACCTCAAAGATCGGCAGCTTCAGGAGGCGCGTGGCTGGAAAATACGTAAAGGCTGGGAGGTGAAACCCGAAGCGGGCACCGCCACACGCTTTAAGGTAGAGGTTCGAGACAGTGAGGGTACCCCCTTGCTTGGGGCACACATCATTGGCAGATTTTTACGCCCTTCCGACAGTCGGCTCGACCTCGATTTTGAACTGCAAGAAGTTGGGCAGGGGCTGTACGCACGCAATATTGCTCTGCCTGCACCCGGCCGATGGGACTTGGTCATGCTGATTTTGCATGCCAATGATAAGCACGAAGTAAGAGCCCACACGGCAGTGGCCAAACCAGTCATATGACCGTTCAAATTGAGCCAGGGCGGTGCTTTCATTGCGGTGAAAAGATCCCCCCGGATATAGACCTCAGCGTTGAGATACAGGGTGAGCGCCAACCCATGTGTTGTCACGGGTGTAAAGCTGTGGCGCAGGCTATTGTCGACAATCACCTCGAAGATTTCTATGCGCACCGAACCGATCCGGCAGCGACGCCCGAGGCGTTGATCCCCGATGCACTCCGCGAACTCGAAGTCTTCGATAATCCGAGTGTGCAGCAAAGCTTTGTGCATCAAAAAGTCGGCGACTTACGCGAAGCCTCGCTGATACTGGAAGGTATTGTTTGTGCCGCTTGCGTGTGGCTTAACGAGCGGCATGTCAATCAGCTGCCTGGCGTGCGTTCTTTTCATGTCAATTATTCTACCCATCGCGCCCAGGTCACTTGGGACAATAGTCAGATCAAGCTAAGCCAGATTCTGCAGGCCATTACAGAAATTGGCTATCACGCGCATCCTTTCGATCCAGGGCGCCTGGAAGCCATGCATAAGCGGGAACGACAACTTGCGATCCGGCGTATCGGAGTGGCCGGAGTCGGTGCCATGCAGGTCATGATGATGGCCGTTGCATTGTATCTCGGTGACTATGAAGGGATGCAGCTCGACATTCGGAATTTATTGCGTTGGGCCAGCATGATTGTGGCTTTTCCAGTGGTTGTCTATTCTGCGCAAAGCTTTTTTATTTCCGCTTGGCGTGATTTGCGACACTTTCGCGTGGGGATGGATGTGCCGGTATCGTTGGCGATTGGTACGGCCTACATTGCCAGCGTTTGGGCCACTATTACGGGCACGGGCGAAGTTTATTTCGACTCCGTTACCATGTTTACCTTTTTTTTGCTGCTGGGCAGATTGCTTGAAATGACCGCGCGGCATAAAGCTGGACAAGTGGCTGATGAGTTGGTCAAGCTCATTCCAGCCACAGCGCACCGTCGTATTGGCAACCAATTGGAAGCGGTGGCGGTAGCGGATTTGGCAGTGGGCGATGAAGTCGTGATAAAACCTGGTGAGCCGGTCCCAGCCGATGGTTTGGTGCGGGAAGGGCATAGCAGTGTCAATGAAGCCTTGTTGACCGGTGAGTCGATGCCGCGTGGTAAACATCCTGGGGATTCTTTGATTGGTGGCACATTGAATATTGAGTCGCCCTTGATCATGGAAGTGCAGCAATTGGGTCAGGATACCGTGCTCGCAGGTATTTCTCGCTTGCTCGAACGAGCACAGGAAGAAAAACCGCAAGTGGCGGAGTTGGCCAATCGTGTCGCGAGCTGGTTTGTGGCCGCATTGTTAGTGGTAGCGGCGGGGGTTTATTTCTACTGGTACCAAGTACAGCCCGAGAATGCTTTTTGGATTACCCTTTCGGTACTCGTGATTACCTGCCCTTGCGCCTTGTCCTTAGCAACTCCCGTTGCTTTGACTGCGGCGACGGGGGCGCTGACAAGCGAGGGGGTGCTGACGACGCGGGGGCATGCATTGGAGACGCTCGCCAAAGCGACGGACATGATTTTTGATAAAACTGGAACATTGACGTACGGGCAGCTGCGTCTGGCACGTATCGAGGTATACGCTGACAGCGACGGGCCACAGTGCCATCGCATCGCCGCAGGGCTCGAACAGCACAGCGAACACCCCATTGCCCTGGCATTACGCGAAGGCGTGACCCCGTTACCGATTACACTGCCGGTTGCCGAAGTCGGGCGAGGGGTGACCGGACGCTACGAGCATGCAGAGTTTCGCATTGGGAATTTGGACTATATCAGGGCGTGGCATCCAGAATTTTCCGGTAATGTCAGTCATAGCAGCGAAGTTTATCTGGCTACGCATGCGGCGGTGTTGGCGGCTTTTGTGCTCGAGGATCGCGTGCGCGAGGAAGCGCAGGTTGCGATTCGAGATCTCCAGTCGCAGGGTTTGGCGGTGCACTTGCTCAGTGGAGACGCACCTCTGGCGGTCGCTCAAGTGGCTCGGGAACTTGGCATTGCTGAGTATCATGCCGGACTTTTACCTGACGAAAAGCTGAACTACTTGCGAGCGTTGCAGGCTCGGGGGCACGTGGTGGCAATGGTGGGCGATGGCGTGAACGACGCGCCCGTGTTGGCAGGGGCACAGGTCTCGATTGCAATGGGAGAAGGTGCTCAATTGGCACAAGCCAGCGCCGACATGGTCTTACTATCGGAAAATCTCGACGCTGTACCCGTCAGCGTTCGTCAGGCCCGCGCTACGATGAAGATCATTCGCCAAAATCTGCTATGGGCCATTGGCTATAATCTGGTGGCATTACCTTTGGCAGCAGTCGGATATGTCGCGCCTTGGATGGCTGCAATTGGTATGTCGGGAAGTTCTATCCTGGTGGTATTAAATGCATTGCGCTTGCGGGGTGGACGGCTGCCCCACAGCGACGAGCAGGTCACCGCAACGCGGCAGCGTGTGCCGGTATAGCGACGGAGTTCATAGTTGGAAATTCTTTATCTTTTGATTCCTCTGGCCATTATCATGGCGGCGGTTGCGATTGCTGCGTTTATCTTTTCGGTCAAGAGTGGTCAGTACGACGATCTGGAAGGGCCTGGACATCGCATTCTTATGGATGACGACGACCCGCTAATTCCCGAGTACAAACCCAAGTCGCGACGCTTGAAGAAGAAAAAATGATGCGTTAGGGTAACGTCTAAAGAAAATTGGTCGCGACTCAGCGAGTTGTCAAAACGTGCTGTCAGTGCTCAGACTGCCTCTGAAATACCTCAGATTAAGCCAAAAAATGAGGTCTGCGAGTGTCAATGAGCATTTCTTAGCGCAGCGCAGTTGCACTTCAGGTTAGCTGAGTAGTTGCGAAAATTGCTGGTGGAAAGCGGTAGGGTGGGAAGCCTGCATGAGTACACCAACGCCAGGGTGCAGGATAAGCGTAGATGCCGCCCGGGCATCAATAGTGACTGTTTTAAGGGATAGACGATATGTTTAATTTTCAAATGTTTTCACTCACCATTGTAGTTGTTCTCATCGCCATGGCGTGGTTGAGTTTTTTTTCTGTGATATTCGCAGGAATCTTTCAGTAGACTGCAGCTATTTTTGACTGGCTGGGCGTTGGCTGTCGGCGTATTCAAGGGACATCATCAGCATTTATAGCCTTGCATCAGGCTTGACTCTATGGATTGTTTTAGTACAAGACTCAGTTGACAGACAACCATGCGGCCACAAAAAAACCGCCGTATCGGCGGTTTTTTTGTGGCCCGGGTCTTGTGATAAATTACGCGGCCATCGCTTCCCGTAATTTTTTAAACGCGTTCTTTTCCAGTTGGCGGATCCGTTCAGCGGAGACGCTATAGTCCGCCGCTAAGGTATGCAGCGTATCCTTTTGCTCTTGCAACCAACGGCGCTTAACAATGTCTTGACTCCGGTCATCCAGTTTTGACATGGCTTCGAGCAGGCGCTCGTGCGTATGCGCTTCCCAGTCATCTTCCTCTAGCGCAGTGGCGGGATCAGCTGCAGCATGACTCAGGTAAGCCGAGGGCGCATTGTATTCTTCTTCCTTGTCGTCACTGGGTGACGCGTCGAAGCCCAAGTCACGATTGCTCAAACGGGACTCCATCTCTGCGACCTCTTCGGGTTTGACGCCCAAGTCTTCTGCGATGGCATTGATTTCCGCCTGATCCATCCACCCGAGGCGCTTTTTCTGGCTGCGCAGATTGAAGAACAGCTTCCTTTGTGCCTTGGTCGTAGCGACCTTTACGATTCGCCAGTTGCGTAGAATGTATTCATGAATCTCAGCCTTGATCCAATGCACGGCAAACGATACCAAACGCACATTCATTTCAGGATCAAAGCGTTTGACTGCTTTCATCAGACCAATATTACCCTCTTGGACCAGATCAGCCAGTGGCAGGCCATAACCCATATAGCCGCGCGCAATTTTTATCACAAACCGTAAATTGTGCAGCACCAATGCTTTGGCTGCCTCCAAGTTGCCGTTATTGCGAAAGTCAGTGGCTAATTCATATTCCTGTTCGGCTGACAACACCGGCAGTTGGTGAGCTGCCTGAATGTAACTGTCGATATTACCGACCACGACAGGTAACTGGTTTTGGAGTTGGATCTCTTTTGACATCTCAACACACCTCAATATACGTGAACTTAAACATAGTGTTATTTTAGCACTCTTTGACTGAGAGTGCTAATCAGGGCTTGTGCAATGCTTTGCGAATTGATGGTTTAAGGGCTAAATGTTCAATAACATTCTGAAAAATATGATATTATTTTGTAAAAGCGTTATGGTTCAACGTTCCGCTTGTGGGAAGGTGAAGAGCATGGTTGTGGTTTCATCGAGCGTTGGAGGCGAATCAGGCATGTGGCGCAGGATCTCAGATGCCAGGGCGTCGATTCCCTTCGACTTGGGGAAAATGGCATCGATATTGAGTCGAGGATCGAAATCGGTGGGATCCACGTCGTTACCAGTGACCACCAGGAGAGAGGTGTGTTGATAGCCTGGCACGCGACGTAAATCAGACACAAACTTTTGCGTGTCTTCATCAGGTAGTGACGCTGCGGTAGTAACCAGCGAATAGAGCTGTCGATGCGCTTTGCCGAGCGCCTGATTGGCACTTACAGCCAGGTCCACCTCAATGTCCTCGTGGTTGAGTTTGAGTTCGAGCATTTTGCGCATTGCTCTAGACCCATCGACGATGAGGATTTTTTGCGTCATATCGGGAGAGGGGTTGGGTGTTAAAAGCGTCACCCTGGAAATCTAATCGAAGTCACGATCAAATGTAAACACTTGTGACCCGGAATGTAAAGTATTGTCGAACCCGTCACGCCCTTCGTGTCGAGTTCTACTGTCGATATTGGAGTCAATTATCCCTGAAAACTCGGCTGTAACAGGATTTTGTTTCGCGCACCGATTAGGGCTTGGCTCTTTTCTCACCTGAGTGCGAGGGCGGGCGTTCTTTTGCTTTGCCCACCTAAAGGAGAAGAATAAAAAGCAAGGGCCCAGTGTTTGCTCTCTTCCGTTACCACAGCGCGTCTTTGGTGATGTAGAACGAGTAGAAGTCACTGAGAGCTTGCCGAATCGGCTGCTCATGCATGCAGTGCGATCAACGCTGCCGGGCAGCCTCCTAAGGGCGGATTTGTTTGAGTAAGATTTTCATGCTGACGGAGGTAGAAAGTAAGCTAATGAAGCTGGTGGCGACGATTAAAGTAACGGCAAAACGGAGTGGTATACGTAGCTGGAAGTGGCTGCCGTAGAGTTCATTCAATGCCGCGAGCTGAGGGCTGAGCCACCAAACGATCAACTTGATCAGTAGTAGTGCCAAGCTGGCTCCCAGAAATCCATACATCGCCGCAATGTAGTTGAAGGGCCGCTGCATGTAGAGATCGCTTCCCCCCACAAGCTTGGTCACCGTAACTTCTTCGCGTCTTTGTAACAGCTCAATACGCAATCCGATATGAATCACCAGAATCACCAGAGCACCAAAGCAGATGGCCACGACGATACTCAAGCGCTGGAAGCCTTGTAACGTTGCAGAGACCTTTTCCAGCCAGGCTTGATCGAGCAACAGATCATCGACTCCTGGTAGCGCTGCAATACGTGCAGCGAGAGATTCGAGTTCTGCGGCACTCCGCAGGGAAACGTCTGGATGGACGACCAATACGGTGGGTAAGGGATTATCCTCTAATGTGGCCAATGCTGTCTGTAAGTCGGCCGATGCTTGTAAACTTGCCTTACCTTGTTCCGGTGTGATCGTTTCGATGCGCGCGATGCTGCCCAGGGCTTGGATCTGTTCGGTCACCATACTGACGGCTTGCGTATCACTGCCAGGCTCTAAAAATACCGACATCTGTCGATTGTCCCATCCGGAGAAGGCTGCATTGACATGGGTAGTCAATAGATAGAGCACACCGGGAAGCGCCAGTGAAATCGCAATGGCTCCCAACGTCAAAACGGTGGTCACAGGGTGCTTCAGCAGATGGGTGAGCGACACCAGCAGTGCATCACGATGCTGCCGCAGGAGCGCTTTGAAACCCTGCCGTGTTAGTACAGGCCAGCGTTTACGCATGGCTGTCGCCCTGGAGTCGGCCTCTTCGCAGTAACAAAATGCGCTCAGCAAACTGGCGGATTAAGCTGCGATCATGGGTTGCGACGAGTACGGTGACGCCCACCTGGTTAAATGCGGTGAACAAGCGCATGATTTCTGCCGATAGAGTTGGATCGAGATTACCAGTGGGCTCGTCCGCCAATAAGAGTGCGGGCTTATTGACCACCGCCCGCGCAATACCCACGCGCTGCTGTTGCCCCGCAGAAAGCTGTGCAGGAAAACTCCGCTCTTTATCCAGCAGTCCAACTTTATCCAGCGCCGCGCGAACGCGTTTTGCCACGATGCGCGGTTCGGCACCGGTGATGCGCAACGGTAAGGCAACATTTTCATACACATTGCGATCAGGTAGTAGGCGGTGATCCTGAAATATTATCCCCAAATTTTGTCGGTAGCGCGGGATTGCTACGTCCGGCAGATGCGAGATTTCATGCCCATTGATTCTCAGACTGCCTCGGGAAGGGCGCTCGATGAGGGCCAGCAGCCTCAGGAGTGTGCTTTTGCCCGCACCTGAGTGCCCGGTCAGAAAAACCAACTCGCCACGCTGGATCGTAAGGTTGATGTCCAGCAGCGCTTCTTTACTGCCGGCATAACGTTTGCCCAAATGGCGGCACTCGATCAAACTCATTCCTGACCGGCCAACAAGGCGTCTACAAATTCACGAGCATTGAATACACGCAGATCTTCAATGCTTTCGCCCACGCCAATAAAGCGGATGGGCAGGCCCAGTTTTTTTGCAATCGCAAATACGATGCCGCCTTTTGCCGTGCCGTCGAGCTTAGTAATTGCAATACCTGTCAAACCGATGGCCTGATGAAAAGCTTCCGCCTGTTTCAAAGCGTTCTGGCCTGTGCCTCCGTCTACGATGAGCAGGGTCTCGTGGGGTGCGGTGTCATCCAGTTTGCCAATGACGCGTTTGACTTTTTTAAGCTCTTCCATGAGGTTGTCCTGGGTATGTAATCGACCGGCGGTATCGGCGATGAGCACATCGGTGCCTCGCGCCTGGGCGGCAGCCAGCGCATCGTAAATGACCGATGCGCTGTCCGCACCTTGACCCTGTGCAATGACTGGGGCTTGATTGCGTTCTCCCCATACTTGCAGCTGTTCGACCGCAGCCGCGCGAAAGGTATCGCCAGCTGCAAGCATGACACTGTAATCGGCTGCGCGCAGGTGATGCGTAAGTTTGCCGATGGTAGTTGTTTTGCCCGCACCGTTAATGCCGACCACGAGTATCACGAAAGGGTGATGGCTGCTGTCGATTTGCAGGGGCTGGCTGCAGGGTTCGAGAATTTCGACCATGGCCTCACCCAATGCCTGATACAATGCGTCAGGGTCTTGCAGGGCATGACGCTGGGTACGCTGCGTCAGCTCGTCAATGATTTGGGTGGTGGCTTCGATCCCAACATCGGCCATGAGCAAGCGATTTTCGAGCTCTTCAAAGAGCTCCGCGTCGATGACCTTTTTGCCACGCAGCAGGTTACCCATGCCGGTGGTAAGTTGACTGCCGGTCTTGGCCAGGCCCGCCTTGAGTCGGCCAAACAATCCCTTACCAGGGCGTGTTTCGTCAGCCGTTTCGACAGCCTTTGAGGTTTTCTTTTTAAAACCAAACATATCTGGTTTACTCTATGGCTCCTTTTAACAGCCGAATATGCTAACACCAGATGCCCGGAATCACATTATGCACAGGATCTTAGCGCTCATTCTTCTTATAGCGGGGTTGCCAGGCGTGACTCACGTGGCAGATGCCGCCTTGGATGTCCATGAATTTCAGCTCGACAATGGCATGAAAGTGCTGGTTCAGGAGGATCACCGAGCACCCGTGGCCGTGTCGCAGGTATGGTACCGGGTGGGTGCCAGTGACGAGCACAGTGGCATCACCGGCATCTCTCACCTTCTTGAGCATATGATGTTCAAGGGCACTGAGAAATACCCAGCAGGGCGATTCTCAGAAATCATTGCTGCCAATGGTGGCCAGGAAAATGCGTTTACAGGGCAAGACTATACGGCTTATTACCAGTTTTTGGGTAGCGATCGGCTAGAGATTGCATTTGAGCTGGAAGCCGATCGAATGCGGAATCTCGCCTTGCCGCAGGAGGAATTCGACAAGGAGCTGGAGGTCGTGAAGGAAGAGCGGCTGATGCGCACGGACGATGCGCCGGAGTCGCTAACCTATGAACGCTTCAACGCGGTCGCGTTTCTCAACAGTCCCTATCACCATCCGGTGGTTGGTTGGATGGAAGATCTCAATACCATGGAAGTCGGAGACTTGCGTGAGTGGTATCAACACTTTTATTCGCCCAACAATGCCACTTTGGTCGTGGTTGGCGATGTCGAGCCCAAAGCAATTTTTGCATTGGCTAAAAAATACTTTGGCACCCTGGAGCCAAGTCTGCTGGCTAAGCCTAAGCCGCGTTTGGAAACTGCGCAGCATGGAGAACGGCGGATTAAAGTGCATGCACCATCCAAACTGCCGTATTTGTTGATGGGGTATCACGTGCCGGTGCTCAAAACGAGTAAGACCGAGTGGGAGCCCTATGCCCTGGATGTGTTGGCAGGAATTTTGGACGGTGGTGCGAGCGCACGTCTGACGAAAGATTTGGTCCGTGAGCAGGAGGTGGCGACTGCCGTGGGCGCTGGCTATCGGATGACCAGTCGCTATTCTGGCCTGTTCCTGCTCGAAGCCAATCCTGCGCAGGGACACACCGTTGCGGAAGTGGAACAAGCGTTGCTGGCTGAGCTCAAACGCCTACAGACCGAGCAAGTCAGCCAGGAGGAGCTTCAACGCGTCAAGGCGCAAGTGATTGCGGGCGATGTGTTTCAACTCGATTCGGTACGTCAGCTGGCCAATCAAATCGGCGCTTTGGAAACGGTGGGCTTGGGCTGGGAGTTACTGGATCAATACTCAGCCAAAATCAAGGCAGTGACCGCAGAGCAGGTCCAGGCAGTAGCGCAGAAGTATTTCGTGGAGCAACATAAATCTTTCGCTGAGTTGGTACCTCAGTCGGTACCTGCTCAGCAGACTGAGGCCAAGGAATAATATGAGGACAATAACTCGGCTATTGATATTTCTCATGCTGGTGTTCAGCATGGGTGCGGAGGCAGGCCCGCAGATCCAGCATTGGGTCACTAAAAACGGCTTGCGCGTTTACTTGGTGGCGGCGCCACAATTACCCATGCTCGATGTGCGTGTCACCTTCGCTGCGGGCAGCGCCAGGGACGGGAACTATGCTGGGGTGGCGAACTTGACCAATGCCATGTTGCCCCAGGGGGCCGCTGGCATGAGCGCCGACGAGATCGCAAGTGCTTTTGAAGATGTCGGCGCGCAGTTTGGGCATGGCTCGTTGCGTGACATGGCATGGCTTTCGCTACGTTCTCTGTCGGATCCCGATTTTTTACAACCCGCATTGGACACCTTTGCCAAAGTGTTGTGGCAACCCGATTTTCCGGAACGGGATTTCGAAAGACTGAAAAATCAGACACTGGTTGCTATCAGGGCGGCTGAAGCAGATCCGTCGAGTATCGCTGAAAAGGCCTTTTACCGGGCTTTGTACGCGACGCATCCTTACGCCAAGCCCAGTATGGGCACACGGGAGAGCGTTGCCAAACTGACGCGGCAGCAACTCAAAGACTTTTACCAGCAACGCTATGTGGCAAAGAATGGTCTGCTTGCGATTACTGGCGATATCGATCGGAAAACTGCCGAACAATTGGCCGAGATCCTATCGAGCGGATTGCAATCCGGAGAGCAGGCCCCGCCTTTACCGCCCGTAAAACCCTTGGAAAAGTCGCAAACGATACGTATTCCTTTTCCTTCCAAGCAGGCTCATATTCTGCTTGGGCAACCTGCTATCGAAAGAGGCAATCCAGACTACTATGCATTGTACTTAGGTAACCATGTCCTGGGCGGCGGGGGTTTTACCTCGCGGCTGGTGAAAGAAGTCCGCGTTGCCCGCGGTTATGCCTATTCGGTCTACAGCTACTTTCTCCCAATGGAGGCGCCCGGGCCGTTTATGATCGGGCTGCAAACACGGGGTAGCCAAGTGGATGATGCGCTTGGCGTGGTTAGGGAGACACTGACGGGATTTATGGACAAAGGCCCGGACAAAGCGGAACTGGCAGCGGCTAAAAAGAACATCACGGGAGGATTCCCTCTGCGCGTGGCGAGTAACCGGAATATTGTTGAATACCTCGGTTTGATCGGTTTCTACGATTTGCCTCTGGACTACTTAGACAGTTTTACGCAAAAGATTGATGATGTGAGCGGTCGGGACATTAAGCGCGCCTTCGCGCAGCATCTGGCACCCAAGAAAATGATTACGGTGATCGTTGGTGGCGAGGAAGCGGTCCAATAACCCGGCTTTGGCTGCGAAAACCGGGCAAACCAGTGAAGTACGCATTATTGCGGGCGAGTGGCGCGGTCGGCGCTTGCAGTTTCGTTCCGCCAAGGGACTGCGGCCAACAGGCGATCGGGTGCGCGAGACATTGTTTAACTGGCTGCAGCACGCGGTCGCCGGCGCACAGTGTCTCGACCTATTTGCCGGCAGTGGTGCACTCTCTTTCGAGGCAGTGTCCCGTGGTGCCGCTCGGGTGGTGATGGTTGAGGCCCATTACCCTACAGTGCGCCAGCTACAATCGCAGATCGCCACCTTTAAAGCAGATCGTATGGTGCTGTGGCAGGGAAGTGCGTTTGATTATCTCCAATCCTTCGAGCATGGTTTCGATATCGTCTTCCTCGACCCCCCTTTTGCCGATGCAACACTGGACAGGATGCTGGCCGTCTTGGTAGAGCGTCACATACTTAATCCAGGTGCGCTCATCTATGTGGAGTATCCGCAACTCAGAGTACCCACGCCGCCGGCAGGCTGGGCTTTTTACCGGCAGCACAAAGCGGGAGAAGTGGGTTATGGATTATTGCGCAAGCAACCCGAAAAACCCTTGAACGCATGAAGGCACGCTGGTTCAATGAGTTGTGACACTTGGCGTCCATGGGTGCAGATGCTGCAAAAATCCAATCATCGGTGTTATCAGTTTGCGTTGATGGAGAGCAAACTGAAAGTCATTCTGCGCAAAGGTGATTCATGAAAATACTTTATCCAGGCACCTTCGACCCCATTACCAATGGCCACACAGATCTTGTGAGGCGTGCAGCAAGACTCGCGGACGGAGTTATTATCGCGGTCGCGGAGAGTCGCAAGAAAACGCCCTGCTTTTCTTTGGCACAACGCGTCGCGCTGGTGCAGGCGGCCATCGAAGGGATACCCCATTGTGAAGTGCGCTCCTTTGCGGGCCTGACGGTGGAAGCTGCGCGCGCCTGGGGGGCTGATGCCATATTACGAGGCTTACGTGCAGTGTCCGATTTTGAGTACGAATTTCAGTTGGCCAGTATGAATCGGAATCTCAATCCTGACATTGAGACGATGTTTCTGACGCCTGCAGAAAATTTTGCCTATGTATCGTCCTCGCTGGTACGGGAAATTGCGTCTATGGGCGGCGACGTGTCACACTTCGTCGATCCAGCGGTAATGGCTGCATTGGAAGAGATGTGCCAATCAGGCGAGGGTAAGCCTCGTTGCTAAGAAAAAAACCGCGTTACGACGAAAATATGAGGATAAGACTGAGGTGAGTGAATGTCTTTATTGATTACAGATGAGTGCATCAACTGCGATGTCTGTGAACCCGAGTGTCCCAACGAAGCGATTTCTGCCGGCGATGAGATCTATGAAATCGATCCGGGGAAATGCACCGAGTGTGTCGGTCATTACGATGAGCCGCAGTGTATCGATGTCTGTCCGGTCGATTGCATCATTGTCGATCCTGACCACGAAGAAACACGTGAAGAGTTGGAAATCAAGTATGAACGACTGTCAGCCTGACGGGAAATGAGCGTGAAGCACATGATCCGACAACAAGGGCTCCGTATAGGGGCCCTTTTTTTATGCTTAAGCTTTCAGCTGGTATACGCTGGGACTGGTCCGCGTCAAGCCGCAATTGCATCCGCTCACCCACTCGCGACCAATGCGGGTTTGGATATCCTCCAGCAGGGAGGCAATGCATTTGATGCGGCAGTTACAGTCAGTGCAGTACTGGCGGTGGTCGAACCTTATTCTTCTGGATTGGGAGGAGGTGGTTTCTGGCTGTTGCATCGCGCCGAGGACGGCCACGACGTCATGCTCGATGGCCGGGAACGTGCGCCCCTCAAAGCGCATGCGGCAATGTATCAGGATGCACAGGGTAATGTGATCCCGGGCGCCAGTATGAATGGCGCGCTCGCAGCTGGTATTCCAGGAGAGCCCGCTGCCCTGGCGCATATTGCGGAACACTTCGGACGTTTGCCCTTAACGGTGACATTGGCTCCAGCCATTTCATTGGCACGGGATGGTTTTCCTGTGGATAAAATCTACCAACGTTTAGCGAGATTCCGCCTCGAGGCGTTGCGCGCTTCCCCTGCGGCGGCGAAGGTGTTTCTGGCTGCAGGTGAGGTGCCAACGCTGGGTGCCCTAATCAAACAGCCCGATCTAGCCACGACTCTGGAGCGATTGGCTAGAGAAGGCCGAGATGGCTACTATGCAGGATCAACAGCCCAAGCCCTTGTACAGGCAGTCAATCGGGCTGGGGGCATTTGGACCCAGGCCGACTTGAATGAGTATCGGGTGATTGAACGCCAACCAGTCACTGGGCAATATCATTCTTTGCGGATTACCAGTGCGACATTACCTTCGTCTGGTGGCATAGGATTGGTCGAAATGCTCAATCTGCTCGAACCCTATGACCTTGCGAATCTGTCAGAAGCACAGCTGATCCATAGGATCGTCGAAGCCATGCGAAGGGCGTATCGGGATCGTGCCGCCTATCTGGGTGACGCAGATTACGTTGATGTTCCGATCGATCTTCTGCTCAGCAAGGCGCACGCCGATCGATTGCGTGCCTCGATCAAATCCGACAAAGCTACGCCAAGTGTGTCGCTTGAGCCCGTTCAAAGTATTCCCGGGCAGGGACAGCATACGACCCATTTTTCCATTCTCGACAGCGCCGGTAACCGCGTGGCGGCTACCTTGTCCATAAACTATCCCTTCGGCTCCGGATTCGTCGCGGCGGGTACCGGCGTGTTGCTCAACGATGAAATGGACGACTTTGTTGCCAAGCCCGGTGTGCCCAATGCCTATGGACTGGTTGGTGCACATGCCAACGCCATACAACCGGGTAAACGCATGCTGTCATCGATGACCCCCACTTTTTTGGAGGATGAAGAACGTATTGCGATTCTTGGTACCCCTGGAGGCAGTCGAATCATTTCCATGGTGATGCTAGCGACCCTGGCGTTCGATGCAGGGGCAACAGCCGAAGAAATCGTTGCCATGCCGCGCTTTCATCACCAGTATCTTCCTGATGCCATTCAGTTCGAGCCGGGTGCCTTCAGTCCGGCTGTACAGGCGCAATTGCAGCGCTTAGGTCATCACTTGAATCCACTGAACCGGGCATATGGGAATATGCAGGCGATTGTGCTCCACAAACACCAGCGGAGCATTGAAGCGGCATCCGACCCGCGTGGTATCGGCGCGGCGATGCTGCGTAGCGTAAAGTAATGTTTTACCGAGACATTCTACTGTAAAGCCCTATTGAGGAAGCTCTGATCAATACGTAACACGGCATCTTGCGGCGCAAAATCGCCCACTTCGGCGTTGCGGATCTTCGCAATAGCCAGCGATTACCTGCGATCCGCGCCTTGAACCGGACGATTTTTCACCACAATCTGCTCGCGCCAGAATTAATCAGAGCTTCCTTGAACGAGTCTTTGGGCGCTCAGACACAGGGCGCTCTGTATGGGGCTTTAGTTAGTACTCAAGTTTCGGAGTTCGTATCCCCCTCTCCCCCAGGGAGAGGGTTGGGGTGAGGGGATTTTAAGCGTGAATGCTTTGATTGAATGCATTCCCTCA
>JANTGD010000047.1 GCA_024763135.1 Thiotrichales bacterium
GAAAAACTCTCAGCTGGCACGATCCAGCGTTAATTGTGGCTCAAAATGCTCATTTACTGCGTGTAAACTGCGCTTTTTCTCCAGATTTTGCCTTGTCCCGCACTCACCTGAGAGTTTTTCAACAGCCTGTTAGGTTAGCCAGTAGGCGAGGTGCATCAAAAATCCAACTACAATTTGCTGCTTCTCGCAACGAGTTCTATTCTCGGACAGGCGAAATCCAGAAGAGCGCGGCCTAATAATTGCTTTGACCCTTGCGGCTGCACAGCGTAACGTCTGGGGCATGCGACACGAGCGGTCGCTGCGCTTTTCTCATCATCAGTGATCCCGAATGCTTGAAAGTACCTTGACTGTCATACTTGCCGGAGGGCATGGCTCCCGGCTGAGGCCGCTCACTAGTGAGCGTGCTAAACCAGCGGTACCCTTTGGGGGGAAATACCGTATTATTGATTTTTGCCTGGTGAATTGCCTGCATTCAGGACTGCGCCGTATTTTGGTG
Organism: Thiotrichales bacterium; assembly: GCA_024763135.1. GTDB lineage: Bacteria > Pseudomonadota > Gammaproteobacteria > UWMA-0217 > UWMA-0217 > JANTGD01. The sequence goes on from JANTGD010000047.1 coordinate 497, forward strand.
CTTACCCAATATAAATCCCATTCGCTGCAAAAACATCTGCGTGACGGCTGGTCGCTGTTCAATCCGGAGCTGGGGGAGTACATCACGGCGGTGCCCCCCCAAATGCGTACCGGTGAAAGTTGGTACAGTGGGACGGGCGATGCCGTTTTTCAGAATTTATATATGCTCGAACGCAGTGGCGCTGAGCAGGTGTTAATACTGTCCGGTGATCATATCTATCGCATGGATTACGCTGCGATGTTGGAGTTCCACCGTGAGCGAGGTGCGGCTGTGAGCATCGCAACGATGCAGGTACCGGTCACACAGGCGCAGCAATTCGGTGTGGTATCGATCGATGCTGAACGGCGCATTCAGCAATTTATCGAAAAGCCAGACGTGATACAGCCTGAGTGGGAGCAGGCCGGTATGGTGACCGTCTCGATGGGGATTTATGTGATTTCTATGGATCTGTTGGTGGATACGCTCCGGGCCGACCATGAGCGCCCCAAATCCCAACATGATTTCGGGCGTGACATTATCCCCAACCTAATTGCACATTATGGCGTGTATGCTTATGAATTTGGGGGGGCGGCCGGACGCGTGAGTCAAGATCGGTATTGGCGAGACGTGGGCACGCTGGATAGTTACTTCGAGGCGAATATGGGGCTGCTGGATCCTGTGCCTTCATTAGATATTTATCAACCAGAATGGCCCATCCGGACCTATGAAGCGCAGTATCCTCCTGCCCGCACGGTGCCGGGACAAACGGGTAACGAGGGGATTTTTATCAACTCCATTGTTTCCGGTGGTGTGGTCATTAGTGGGGGTGGGGTTCAGCATTCGATTTTATTTCCCAATGTGCGCGTGGGGGAGGATGCAATGATATTCAACTCCATTTTATTCAACGATGTACGCGTGGGGGAAGGCGCACAATTACAAAACTGCATCATTGATAAAGATGTCGTCATACCCGCCAGAGCGAAAATCGGCTTTGATCGCGAGCAGGACGCAGAACGCTTCACAATTTCAGAAAAAGGAATTGTAGTGGTTCCCAAAGGTTATCGGTTTAGCTAATCTTCGCGGACTCCGCACAGCAACACGTGGTTCATGAGATAACAACGATGGGCAGATTCGTGTATCGTTCAGCGTTCGCGGTGTAGTCGCTTAACCCTTCATGCAATTTCAAACATTTCGACATGCCAGATAGTCCTGCGAAGAAACCCCTGCGTGTCATGTTGATTGATGACAAATCAGATCGTCGCACGATGCTCAACCAAGCGCTGGAACAGGTGGATTGCGCGCTCGTCGCGTGTGTGACTAATGATGATGATCTACTCTCGACAGTGGAAAAATGCAATCCTGATGTGATTTTGATAGATATCGAAGCGCCTGGCCGGGATACTATTGAGAGTCTTGAGTCGGTGCATAGTAAGGCACCGCGACCTATGGTGATGTTTTCTCAGGACGAGGACAATATCACCATAAAACGCGCCACGCAGGCGGGAGTTATGGCCTATGTTGCCGATGGCGTTGCTGCGTCTCCCCGGGTTCGACCGATTATTGATGCGGCCATGGCGCGCTTCGAGCATTTCAAGGAACTCGAATCGGAGCTGCAGAAAGTGCGCCGGCAATTGGATGAGCGCAAACTCATCGAAAAAGCCAAAGGTATCATCATGACACAACGTGGCATGGGTGAAGAAGAGGCGTATCAAGCGATGCGCAAGCTCGCGATGGATACGAATCGTCGTTTGGTCGAGATTGCTCAATCGATTGTCGACGCAGCGGCGTTACTGAGTTCCTAGACAATCCATCGCAAGGAAGTTCTGATTCATTCTGGCGCGAGCAGATTGTGGCGAAAAATCGTCCAGTTCAAGGCGCGGATTGCAGGTAATAGCTGGCTATTGCGAAGATCCGCAACGCAGAAGTGGGCGATTTTGCGCCGTAAGATGCCGAGTTGCGAATTGATCAGAGCTTCCGTAAGAGCTTTCGTTAGTCCATCTGCAGTGTTCAGTCGCCAAGGCAAGGTGCTTGGTTTTGGTGCGCAAGGGGCTAGCTATTGGTGCAAAGAGATGCTGATATCATCCGAGAAGACTCTTTGCAGCGGAGTTTTGACCACGGTTGATGGGGTGTAGGTTTGCTGCTGAGGGCCTGGGCTAAGCAATTGATAAATATCAATCAACTAGCCCGAGTATCAATCCTCGATGCCCTTAGCTAAGGACAAGAGCAGTCGTTTGGCACGTTGTTTGCTTATATGACTCAAGCGTGACTCAAGGCCCAATGGTGGGTCTGCCCAATGGCGGGCGTGAGCACACAATCAGTTTAGACGACCAGTGTTGGTCAGGCTTTGGATAAAGACGTCCATTTGTCGACGGTTTTTCTATAAAACCGTCGAGAGATGGGCGTTTTTTTTTGCCCTGATGGTTTGTATGAACATTTTAATTAGATTTTTTGGAACAGAGGATAACTCGATAATGACTAAGGTGATTGCGTTTAATCAAAAACGCCGTAGCTTTCTCAAGCGAACGACTTTGGCGGCCGCCATGGCGCTGGGGTTCGGTTTGGGCGTAGGGACTGCCGCTGCGGAAGTGGGGGAGCCCGAAAAGGAAGACCTCAAGTTTGGCTTTATTAAACTGACCGATATGGCGCCATTGGCGATCGCGTATGAAAAGGGTTTTTTTGAAGACGAAGGCTTGTACGTAACGCTCGAAGCACAAGCCAATTGGAAAGTGTTGCTTGATGGTGTGATTGATGGTCAGCTCGACGGCGCGCATATGCTGGCTGGCCAGCCTTTGGCCGCGACCATTGGGTTTGGCACCAAAGCGCATATTATTACACCGTTCAGTATGGATCTCAACGGAAATGGCATTACCGTCTCCAATGATATCTGGAAGCAAATGAAGCCGCATATTCCAAAACAAAAAGACGGTAAGCCGGTCCACCCTATTAAGGCGGATGCCTTGAAACCTGTGGTTGAAGAATTCAAAAAAGAAGGTAAGCCGTTCAAAATGGGGATGGTATTTCCGGTTTCAACACACAACTACGAGCTACGCTACTGGTTAGCATCAGGTGGTATACATCCGGGATATTATGCGCCGCAAAAAGGTGATATTGCAGGCACGCTCCAGGCTGATGCATTACTCTCTGTGACCCCGCCACCGCAAATGCCCGCGACACTCGAAGCCGGCACGATCTATGGCTACTGTGTGGGTGAGCCTTGGAATCAGCAGGCGGTGTTCAAAGGTATTGGGGTGCCGGTCATTACTGATTATGAAATCTGGAAAGACAATCCAGAAAAAGTATTTGGCATGACCAAAGAGTTTACTGAGAAATACCCGAATACCACGGTACGGGTTGTAAAAGCACTGATACGCGCAGGTAAATGGTTGGATGAGAACGACAATGCGAATCGGCCAGAGGCGGTGAAGATTCTATCTGAATCTAAATATGTGGGTGCCGATTACGATGTCATTGCCAACTCGATGACCGGTACCTTCGAATATGAAAAGGGTGATAAGCGGGAAGTGCCTGATTTCAATGTATTCTTTCGCTATAACGCAACTTATCCCTACTATTCAGATGCTGTCTGGTATCTCACGCAAATGCGCCGTTGGGGACAGATTCCTGAATATAAGTCAGACGACTGGTACGACGAAGTCGCAAAAAAGGTTTATCGTCCGGATATCTATAAAACAGCTGCTTTGGAGCTGATTTCAGAGGGCAAGGTGACAAAGGACGAATTTCCAGATTTTGCAACTGAAACGGGTTATAAGCCGGCAACTTCTGAATTTATCGATGGTATTACTTATGATGGTAGCAAGCCGAATGCCTATATCGATAGTCTGAAAATTGGTTTGAAAGGTAAAGAAAAACTGTAAAAGGTTTTTCCAGACTCCCAAGCGTGGGTCTCTCTGTTAAAGAAAGACCCACGATCAAAAGCTAAACATTGTTAGCGGATAGCTAGGATAACAAGCATGGCTTCATTGACTGATTCCAATACTTTTAATTTTTCCCGTTTGGGAAGTTATTTTTCAACTATAAATTCAATCACCGTGGCCAAAGCGCTAAGCAACCTGGTCAAAAATTTAATGGTGCCCCTGATCGCTTTTCTTATCTTTTTAGGCTTGTGGAGTGTTGGTGCGAAACATGTGCAGACATCGCTCGGCGTGCTACCCGGTCCAGCTAAGGTCTGGGAGCAGGCGATCTCACTGTATGATGAACACAAAGCAGAACGCGCCAAGGCTGACGCATTTTACGAGCGTCTGCAGAAGCGGGTAGATAAAGCCAAAGCCGATGGTAAGCCGCAAGCGCGAATCGATAAAATCGCCTCGCGAAAATATACCGGTAAAGAAACCTTTTTTGATCAGATCTTCACCAGCCTCTGGACTGTAATGGCAGGATTTATCCTGGCCTCAGTGATCGCAATTCCCATTGGGATTGCTTCAGGTATGAGTCCTACGTTGTATTCTGCCCTGAATCCTTTGATTCAACTATTCAAGCCGGTGTCGCCTCTGGCTTGGCTGCCGCTGGTCACCATGGTGGTGTCTGCGTTGTATGTATCAAAGGATCCTATGTTCTCCAAATCTTTTCTTACCTCTGCGTTTACCGTAACGCTGTGTTGTCTGTGGCCGACGATTATCAATACTACGGTAGGCGTATCCGGAGTGAGTAAGGACCTGCTTAATGTGAGCCGCGTACTCCGGCTCAATGTATTGACAAAAACACTTAAAATTATCGTCCCTTCGGCACTGCCCATGATGTTCACAGGGTTACGCCTCTCTCTGGGTATCGGGTGGATGGTTTTGATTGCGGCAGAAATGCTTGCACAGAACCCCGGTCTGGGTAAATTCGTGTGGGACGAATTTCAAAATGGCAGCTCCAATTCTCTTGCGCGCATTATGGTTGCAGTGCTGGTGATTGGATTAATCGGCTTTTTACTCGATCGTGGCATGCTGATGTTGCAGCGTTCCTTCAGTTGGGACAAAAATGCCATTCTACGCTGAGTGTTAACCCATTAAATATTGGTGCAATGCCCGGAAGCATGCCGAATGTTGCAAAGTTTCCCAGGCGTAACCAGGAACATTAAAACATGAACAGTTATCTCAATATTGATCACATTAGTATTACCTTCCCAACCGATAATGGACCGCTTAACGTTTTAAATGGCGTGGACCTCAAGGTCGGGCAGGGAGAGTTCATTTCGTTGATTGGACATTCCGGCTGCGGCAAGTCAACGGTGCTGAATATCGTTGCAGGATTACTCAATGCTACGGAAGGGGGGGTGATTTTAGAAGGCAAAGAAGTCAAAGAGCCTGGGCCGGATCGCGCTGTGGTATTCCAGAATCATTCTCTGTTGCCATGGTTGAGCGTGTACGACAATGTTCGCCTGGCAGTGGATCAGGTATTTAAAAAAACCAAAAGCAAAGCAGAGCGTCATCGCTGGACATTGCACAATCTTGAACTGGTTCACATGGGGCATGCGCTGGATCGGAAACCGGATGAGATATCAGGCGGCATGAAGCAGCGGGTAGGGATTGCCAGGGCGCTGGCGATGGAACCTAAAGTACTATTAATGGATGAGCCGTTTGGTGCGCTCGATTCATTGACCAGAACGCATATGCAAGATTCCCTAATGGAGATTCAGGCGCGTCTGAATAATACCGTCATTATGATTACCCACGATGTGGATGAGGCGGTTTTGTTATCGGATCGCATTGTGATGATGACTAATGGACCTTCTGCGACGGTGGGAGAAATTTTGCAGATTGATCTACCACGCCCACGCGACAGGCTCGCGCTGGCCGAAAACCCCACCTATAACCACTATCGTGCGGAAGTCGTACGTTTTCTTCATGAGCGTCATCAAACTCATGACGAAGACGGCTCAGCAGCCGAGGCTAAAGCAAACTCCGAATCGGTCGTGAACATGGAGTCGTGGAAGCAGTCAGCACGCGGTCACGATGGCGGACAGATTGAAAAGCCGCAACTGAGCCTGGGCTTTATTCCTTTGACTGACTGCGCTCCGTTGGTGGTGGCAAAGGAGAAGGGTTTTTTTGGCGAAGAAGGACTACAAGTAACACTGTCGCGCGAAAACTCCTGGGCCAATATCCGCGATAAAGTTTCCGTGGGTATGCTCGATGGTGCGCAGATGCTGGCAGCCATGCCGCTGGCCAATGCGGTGCATGGTGATGCGACACCCATGGTGACGGCCATGAATCTGGATCTCAATGGCAATGGCATCACGGTGTCCAATACATTGTATGCAAAAATGCAGGCGACCGGCCTGCCTGATCTGGATACACCGATGGGTAGTGCACACGCGCTGAAGCAAGTGATTGAAGATAATCGTGCAGCGGGTGAGCGACGCTTGATGTTTGCGACTGTGTATCCCTACTCATCGCATAATTATTTATTGCGATATTGGCTGGCTTCGGCGGGCATTGATCCTGATGTGGATATCGAGTTGACTGTCGTGCCGCCCCCGCAAATGGTGAATTATTTACAAAGCGGTGTGATTTCTGGATTTTGTGTCGGGGAGCCCTGGAACACGCTGGCGGTGTGCAACGAATTGGGTACCACCGTAGCCACGAGTTATGACATTTGGAATAACCATCCAGAGAAAGTCTTTGGTGTGGCGAGCAGTTGGGCTGCCGCCAATCCGAATACGTTGCAAGCCGTATTAAGGGCCTTGATCAAGGCTTGTCAGTGGTTGGATGTGCCGGAGCATCGGGCGGAGGTGTGTGAGCTGCTGAGTCAGGGGCGTTATGTCAATGCACCTCAGGATATTCTTGAAAAATCCATGTTAGGCACTTTTCAGTTTTCTAAAGAACAAGCCCCCCGTCCACTGCCTGATTTCAATGTGTTTCATCGGTATGCCGCAAACTTCCCTTGGCGCTCTCATGCATTGTGGTTTTTGACACAAATGGCGCGCTGGGGGCAATTGCACAAACCGCTCGATTTACGCCGTATTGCCCGGGATGTCTACCGACCGGAGCTCTATCGCGAAGCAGCGAAAGCCGTGGGCGTCAATGTACCCGTGGAGGATTACAAAGAAGAAGGTACACATGCTGATGCATGGACTTTGCCCGGTTTGAACGGCGCATTGGAAATGGGAGCGGATCGGTTTTTCGATCATAAACCCTTTTCTCCGGCTGACCCGGTTGGTTATTTAAAGGGCTTTGAGGTGGCGCACATCGATGCAGCATTGGATCTGCTCCAATCCGTCAATCCACCTGCCACTGAGCGTGGACTCAATAAAGAGGTTGTATGATGCAAAAGCAGAAATTGGTATTGATTGGTAATGGTATGGCGGGTATCCGGACGGTCGAGGAGTTATTGAAGCTGGAACCGGAGGCCTATGAAGTGACGGTGTTTGGTTCTGAGCCTTACCCAAACTACAACCGAATTATGCTGTCACCGGTGCTTGCGGGTGAAAAAACCGTCGATGACATTGTGCTCAACAGTTATGAGTGGTATGCGGAAAACGGTATTACGCTGCACACGGGCGACCCAGTCATTGAAATTGACCGTGTGACACGACGCGTGAGAACAGCCAAAGGAGAGCAGGTCGGCTATGACCGTCTTTTGCTTGCGACAGGATCTTACCCCTTCATCATTCCGGTGCCGGGCTCTGATCTTGAAGGCGTCATTGGTTTTCGCGATATCGATGATGTCGAGACGATGCTGGAGAGCGCAAAAACATATCAAAAGGCTGTGGTGATCGGTGGCGGCCTGTTGGGCTTGGAAGCGGCGAATGGTTTGCTGAAAAATGGCATGGACGTCACGGTAGTTCATTTGCTCGATACGCTGATGGAGCGCCAATTGGATAAACCTGCGGCAGCGTTGCTGCAGGCAAATCTTGAAGAACGTGGTCTGAAATTTATGATGGAAGCCCAGACCGCTGCGATTACCGGGCAGGATCGTGTTCAAGGCGTCAAGTTTGCAGACGGCTCGGAGGTTGAGGCGGACCTGGTGGTAATGGCGGTGGGTATTCGTCCCAATATCGAGCTGGCACAGAGCGCAGGGATTTATTGTGAGCGTGGCATTGTCGTCAACGATACGTTGCAAACCTATGATCCCAGCATTTATGCAGTTGGTGAATGCGTGCAGCACCGAGGACAATGTTACGGGCTGGTCGCTCCATTATTTGAGCAGGCCAAAGTCTGCGCCAATCACCTTGCTAAGTTGGGTTTTGGACGTTACGAGGGCTCGGTCACTTCCACCAAACTTAAAGTCACGGGCATCGATTTGTTTTCCGCTGGGGAATTCAATGAAGGCGACGAGGATGAAACGCTCGTACTCCAAGATCCGGCTCAGGGCGTCTACAAAAAACTCGTGATTCATGACAATCGCATCAAGGGTGCGGTGATGTATGGCGATACGCTCGATGGCACCTGGTATTTTCAAATGCTGCGTGACGGCACGGATATTTCGGGGTTTCGCAGCACGATTTTATTTGGCCAGCATGATCTGGGAGATGCCGGACATGGCGATGAGCGTATCTTGTCGCTGGATGACAGCGCCGAAGTGTGCGGTTGTAATGGCGTCAGCAAAGGCGAGATTGTCGATTGTATTGTAAAGAAAGGTCTGTTTACGTTGGATGAAGTGCGCGCACATACCAAGGCCTCTGCATCCTGCGGCTCCTGTACTGGGTTGGTGGAAACGCTGTTGGCGAGCACGGTGGGTGAAGGGTATTCTGCAGCACCGAGCAAAAAGCCACTGTGTACTTGTACAGAGCACAGTCACGATGACGTGATTGCTTCAATTCGCGATCAGGAACTCAAGAGTATGCCCGCGGTGCGTGAAGCGATGGAATGGAAAACGCCAGATGGTTGCGCCAGTTGTCGACCTGCACTCAATTACTATCTCCTCGCAGCTTGGCCTGGTGAGTATGAGGATGACGCGCAATCGCGCTTTATCAATGAACGGGCACATGGAAATATACAAAAAGACGGTACCTACTCGGTCGTTCCGCGGATGTTTGGTGGCTTGGTCAAGCCCGACGAGCTGCGCGCCATCGCAGATGTGGCGGATAAATTCGACGTACCGGAAGTCAAAGTCACCGGCGGTCAGCGAGTCGACTTGTTTGGTGTGAAAAAAGAAGATTTGCCGGCCATGTGGGCTGATTTGAATGCTGCCGGCATGGTTTCGGGTCACGCCTATGGAAAGGCATTGCGCACCGTTAAGACGTGCGTCGGTAAAAGTTGGTGTCGCTTTGGTACACAAGACTCAACGGGTTTGGGCGTGAAACTAGAAGAGCTGACCTGGGGCTCATGGATGCCGCATAAATTTAAAATGGCGGTATCGGGCTGTCCGAGAAATTGTGCTGAGGCGACGATCAAGGATTTTGGCGTGGTGTGTGTGGATTCGGGTTACGAATTGCATATTGGTGGTAACGGAGGCATCAAGGTGCGAGTAACCGACCTGCTGACCAAAGTGGAAACTGAAGACGAAGTGCTGGAATACTCGGGCGCATTCGTTCAATTGTATCGGGAAGAAGCGCATTACTTGGAAAGAACCGCGCCTTGGGTAGAGCGGGTGGGTTTAAATTACGTCAAGGATCGTATGGCGGACGAGCATGGCCGTCAGGCGCTGTTTGAGCGTTTTAAATTCAGCCAGCAGTTCGCGCAGCACGATCCCTGGCAGGAGCGGGCCGAGGGTGCACAGGCGCACGAATTTACCCCGCTGAAAATCGTAGGCTGACGTGGTGCCAAACTATCACACAGCATAATAGAGTGTGCCGCGCTGCCGTCCCCGGCTGGTGGAGTAACTCGACCGGGCTTGGACCCGGACTATCGCATGAGACCGAGACAAAATCAGATGACAAACTGGATTGAAATAGCAAGACTGGAAGAGATACCGCGGCTGGGTTCGCGGGTATTGAAAACAGACACGATGGACATTGCGGTCTTTCGTACTAACGATGATGAAATATTTGCGCTCAAGGACAGTTGCCCGCACAAGGGGGGGCCGTTGTCTCAAGGCATTGTGCATGATCATGCCGTCACCTGCCCGCTGCATAATTGGAAGATCGATCTGCGTACTGGTGAGGTTTTGGGGCCCGATGAAGGCTGTGTGCATCACTACGCTGCAAAAGTAGAAGATGGCGTGGTGAGCATACGTCTGAGGGAGGAAGCGACTGCGCTGTAGTGCAGTATTAGGAAAAAGCCACATGACAACCCAAAGTGCTACATTCGAATGTACGGATGGGCATTGACTAGCAGGTCGGCTTCAGTCAGCAAACGCGTCAATCATTTGCGGCTGGGGATCGTTCCGGGAACGGCGGTTTAAGAATGACAGAAGCGATAAAAAGTACCTGCCCCTACTGTGGGGTGGGTTGTGGTTTGCTGGTCGAGCGCAAGCCCGATGAGAGTTGGTTGGTTCGCGGCGATCCCGAACATCCCTCTAATTACGGTAAGTTGTGTTCCAAAGGTGTCGCGCTGAATGAGACGATCGATCACAGTGGGCGGTTGCTGCACCCGTTCGTCGAGGGTAAGCGCGCATCCTGGAACGATGCGCTCGAGACCGTCGCGTCGCGATTTCAGGAGATTATCGAGGAGCACGGACCCGACGCGGTAGCTTTTTATGTTTCGGGGCAGCTGCTCACTGAGGATTACTATCTTGCCAATAAGCTGATGAAAGGGTTTATTGGCTCCGGGAATATCGATACCAATTCCCGTCTGTGTATGGCTTCGTCTGTCGCCGGTCATAAACGCGCTTTTGGCTCGGATACCGTGCCGGGCTGTTACGACGATTTCGAGCAGGCCGAGCTGATCGTGCTGACCGGCTCTAATACCGCGTGGAGTCATCCTGTTCTGTACCGCCGTATCGTCAAAGCCAAGGAGCGGAATCCTCAGCTCAAGGTCGTAGTGATTGATCCGCGCCGCACCAATACCTGTGACGCTGCAGATATTCATTTGCCCTTACTACCGGGTACAGACAGTTTGTTTTTCATGGGATTGCTGACTTGGCTGCACGATCAGAACATTCGGGACCTGGCATTTGTTCAGGCCCATACGGAAGGAATAGAGGCCGCGTTGCGGCTGGCGCGTTGGTATGCGCGCGATGTACCGATGGTGGCTAAAGCCTGTGGATTGAGCGAATCTGCCGTGCGTACGGTCTATCAGTGGTTTGGCGAGACGGAAAAAACCATTACGCTCTACTCGCAAGGGATTAATCAGACGTCGAGTGGAACAGATAAAGTTAATACCATCATTAATTGCCATTTATATACCAATCGGATCGGCCGGCCCGGTATGGGACCCTTTTCTATCACTGGGCAACCCAACGCGATGGGCGGGCGAGAAGTTGGTGCACTGGCCAATCAGTTGGTGTGTCATATGGATATTGAGAATGACGCACATCGGGCGCTTGTGGGCCGGTTCTGGGAGACTAACAACTTAACGCAACGTCCCGGATTGAAGGCGGCTGAGTTGTTTCCCGCGATCCAGAGTGGACGCATCAAGGCGGTTTGGGTCATGGCAACCAATCCCGCCGTGACCCTCCCGGATGCTCAGCGGGTGAGAGACGCCTTGAACGTTTGTGAATTCGTGGTGGTTTCGGAAAATATACAGAGTACGGATACCAGTGCTTACGCGAATGTACTCTTGCCTGCCTCGGCGTGGGGAGAGCGCAATGGCACGGTGACGAGTTCTGAGCGGGCGATCACCCGTCAGCTCCCCTTTCTACCCGAGCCGGGGTCTGTCAAGCCCGACTGGTGGATCGTTGCGGAAATTGCCAAACGCCTGGGATACCCGGGTTTCGAGTTTTCTCATCCCCATGAGATTTTTTCCGAGTATGCGCGTTTATCCGGATTCGAAAATCAAGGACGTCGGGACTTCGATATTTCCGGTCTGGCCGAGTTAAGCCGAGACGAATACGATGAACTTACGCCGATTCGCTGGCCGGTGACGGCACAGAATAAATCAGGCACGGCCAGACTGTTTGCCGACGGCCACTTTTTTACCCCAACGGCGAAAGCGCAGTTTATCCCAGTAACGCCACGTCCACCCGGGTTTCTTCCCGATACGGCATTTCCGCTCGTGCTCAATACTGCCCGCGTGCGTGACCAATGGCATACCATGACGCGTACCGGCAAGTCGGCCCGATTGTCCGGGCACGATAACGAACCTTTTGTGGAGTTTCACCCCAAGGATGGCGAGCGTTATGACTTGAAGGAGGGGGAGTTGGTACGCCTGACCAGTCAATGGGGCAGTGTCATCGTGCGTGGGCGGAGCAGTGATGCGCAAATGCCGGGGCAGGTATTGGTGCCTATGCATTGGAATGATCAATTCGCCAGTGATGGCGCAGTGAATAAACTGGTCAACCCTGTGTTCGACCCGGTTTCCGGTCAACCCGAATTCAAGCATACGCCGGTGACTATGTGTCCGTATCGTCCGGCCTGGCATGGTTTTTTGCTCTCACGTACTGAAGTGCAGCCGCAACGGACAAGCGCAACTTACTGGGCAAAGGCCAAACGCGATGCGCTGTGGCATTACGAGTTGGCAGGGGAAGAAGCGGTGGAGGATTGGTCGAGCTTTGCGCGGGAACTGCTCGAATCGGCGAATGAACCGACCCAATGGGCGGAAATGCTCGACAAGGCAGGCGGTCAATATCGTGGTGTGAGCATTGTGGACGAGCGTTTGCAAAGTTGTTTGTTCATTGGTCCCACGCACGAATTGCCTAAGCGTGATTGGTTGGTGCGGCTATTTTCCCGTGAGCGCCTGGACCGGCAAGAACGCATGCGTTTGTTGGCGGGATCGCCCGGGAGCGCGCGCGATGACGAAGGTAAAATCGTTTGCGCGTGTTTCAACGTGGGTGAGAACACGTTGCTGCGGGGGATTCGTGAGCAGGGACTCACGACACCTGAAGCGCTTGGAGAAGCGTTGTCTGCGGGCACGAACTGTGGCTCTTGCATTCCCGAGATTAAAGCCTTGATAGAGGCCTCCAAAGAACCTTCACCAACAACCAACTGAGCGCCAAAATCAGCTTCGAACAGAGCCGGAGCAAAGTTGTTCAGTTCGGGGGTAGCCTATCGCACGGCTGTGCGATAGGAACGGCTGACTCGTGCGCTACTCACATCATCCATAGAAAAGCCTCGTGCCGAGCGCCCCGGGTGACACGTCAAGGCGCGGTTTGCCGGCATTGACCTGCTTTTTGCCAAGCGGCGCAATACCGAGCAAGTCACATCTGGGGGCTGCTCCCTGCGCTGTTGCGCAGTCTATCTGAGCGCCAAAGAGTCGCTGAGTGAGGTTGATTCTGGATTGGTTCAGTAATCCGCTTTCAAAGGGCTGATGTTACGCCAACGAGCGCTTGATTTTTAATCACAGGGCAGCCATATGAGGAGTAGTCATGGAGGCTGTCCGAGAATGGGAGCTGTCTCTGAGAGAAGCCATTTTTGAGAGCATGTTTTGCTCATTTGAGATGAATAGTGATGTTTTTGCCACGACAGTGAGTGGTACATCGTCTAGCTTAAAATGACGGACTCAGCGCTTTTGTGATGCTGCGCCGCAGGCAAAGGCAGCGTCCTTGGCAAGCACTACAACACCGACGCGCGGCATTACAGAAGCGCCCGGAAGGTTGCCTTGTCTGCATTCCGGGCGTTGTTGCGCTCCTTGGTAAGGGAGTAACCATTCCCTGCGCAGTGCGCCTACCCAGAGATGCAGACAGGACAACTGAGTCCGTCATTCTTAAACTAGATGATGTATGAGAAGGTTGGGTCAAAAGGGCTTTTCTGCAGAAGGTTTCCTCTTCCCGGACAGACTCCGAGTTAACTTGGTTTGGAGAACGGAAAATGAATACGCAGGTATCGACCTCGCACTTAAAAGACAAATCCACGTGGATGCGCCTATTGTTTATGGCATTGTTTGCGTTTGCCTACGGCGTCGCCGAGTTTGTAGTGACCGCAGTGGTGATTGTGCAAATATTAATACGGCTGTTGACCGGCAGTGTTAATGAACGTCTGTTGGTATTCGGACGCCAGCTGTCTCACTATCTATATCAGCTACTCCTGTACCTCACCTTCAATTCCGAAGTCAAACCCTTTCCGTTTTCCCCATGGCCTGACGATAGCGATGTGCAAGCACGTGTTGTCGATGCTTCATAACTCGTCAGCAGGCTGAGGATAAGCAGCGTTCACTGCGCAGATCGTTGCTACTCAGCGAGTGGTCAAAACATGACGTAACTGCTCAATTTGTCGCTGAAGGTAGTTGCCACAGATCACGGCCAGACGCCAAGCAAGCTGAGGTCGTTTCTTCGAAATGAGCGGGCGCAATTCATCCGCCCTGCAAAATCCCCGGTGTTTGCTATGCTTACTAGTACCTCGTCCAGTTTAAAATGACGGACTCAGCGCTTTTGTGATGCTGCGCATCAAGGCGCAGTGCGCAGGCAATGGCCGCGTCCTTGGCAA
>JANTGD010000048.1 GCA_024763135.1 Thiotrichales bacterium
ACCTCTCATCACCAATAAGGTGACCACGAGTTTTTCCGATTCACCTTGCACACCAATATCTTACGCGTCTTTTTTGCGCCCAACTGAGGTTTTTAGGGTGAAAGAGACAACTGCCTGAGCACCTTGCAGGGGAACAGCGATTTTTCTGTTTTGTCCGGTGTGCCAAGCGCTTGCGTGAGTTCCCTGATTTAACTGAGAAATCAAGGATGACAAGCTCGGAATCATTCACCCACTCTCAGCCCTGACAAGCGCAGCCGACCTCTGCATGGCAGGCCTGGCTCCAGGGAATGCAGCTGTTCCCGCAGGCTTGCCCCGTCCGACAGACCTTGCAGCATTGTGTTCCCGTGGCATCGTTGTCGGCGTTTGCCTGCGCATGCAGACAACCCCGCGCATTGCCGATTGCTTGCGCCTCAAGCTCCCGAAAATAATCGGCATAGCGTACATCAGGATAGTAGCGGTAAGCGTGTGCGTAGCCCTCTGCGACCAGCTGTGCTTCGACGAATTGCTCATCCACGGTGCAGATATAGCGTAGCAAGCGGCCATAAATATCCCGTTCACTGGTATCGCGGATCAGCAGGACCGCTTGATTGCTCAGGAGCACACGGTTGCGTGCACTCGCTTCGGCGTAACAGGGCTCGTCTATTTCGGGTGTGTCGATGCCAATATAGCGAACCCGTTCTATCTGCCCATCGCTGAGTTGTACATCGATGGTGTCTCCATCGACGATTTTAGTGACCGTGGCGGGTTCGCCCTGGGCACAGCGTTGGGGGTCGTAAATCGGCGGCAGCTCGTTTGGTTCGGAGGTGGATGGCGCTTGCGTGCGCGTGGTGCTTGTGCTCTCCGAGTTATCATAGCCCGGTTTGCCTGCCTGCATGCAGGCATTGCTTGCCAAGGCTAGGCAAACGATGAGGCTCAAACGCAGGCCAGCCATCAGTAGCCCCATGTGCGAAAACGTTTGCGGCAGTACGCCAGGAGTTCCGCATAATTGCGGAAATGGCGCTTGAACCCCTCTTCGGCTGGGGCGTCGAACTCACAGTAGTCATTGCTGTATTCCTTGCAGATTTCCGGTCGATGCCGATAGATCCCACATCGGCCATCGGGCTGAAGGTGCGTGCATGGTGTATCGATCAGTAGAAACCAGCCATCGCGATCCTGATAGATGCGCACATGCTCATGAGAAACCTGCCAGAGCAGAAGCTCGAAATCGGCTTTGCTGCGGGGCGTTTCAATATGCTGCGTGATGTAAGTGCAGCATTTCGAGTTCGTACAGAAGTCGCATTTGTTGTTTGGGTCGAAGTCCCCCATGGGTTGGATGGGAATCTGCTTGGTCACAATGGCAGGCCGGGTAGTTGGAGTGCTTGTTTGATTCGAATGGCGCCATCACGCCCGGGTTTTCCGAGCATGGGCAGCACGTCCTTGAGATCCTGTGGGGTTTGTGCGGTGGGTCGCAGGGTGATGTCCGTCGTTAAGCGACCTGAACGAGTCAGTTTGAAACCGCCTTGAGTTTCCAGGGGCCCGCGACTCGTGAGTGTGCCATCGAGATTGCCCGCCGTGCCTACGAGATCGACGTGTACAGCGCCCAGTTCAACGGGCAATGGGGCGGTCAGAGCAGCGGGATCCCAGTCCAGATTGGCCGCAAGCGTTTCGAACCAATTTCCCATGATTTCAGCGCGTTCGATACGTCCCGCCAACTGTCCACTGGGTACCGCCAGCAAGCGGTCGCGCGCCAGAGGCAGTTGGTCGATTTTGGCCTCGATGCGTGTGTCGCGCAGATCGATGCGGCGGTTGCGATCTACGCTTGCGGTTCCATCGACGAGTAATCCATCGCCCCGCAGCGTGAATTCGGTTTTGATGCGGGCCAACAGCAGCGGCAAAACGTGCAGCCGCCATTGGAGTTGCCCCAGTGACTGGCCTTGCCAACGGCTGTCCTGAGCGAGGCCACGCCAGACCGTCCCTTCAACGCCATTGAGTTGGAGGGGGAGATGAGGCGGTAAAAAGCGTAATGCAAAATGCGCAGGGACGCTTGCGATTAGAAAAATCAATAATGCCGCGACATACAGTCCGACGCCTAACAGCAGTTTTTTCATCAGGCACTACGCTCCAGAATAACCCGGGCATCCACGCGTCCCGGACTGGGTGAGCGGGTGGCATTAAACTGGCTTACGTGGGCCGCATAGCGTTGTTCGAGCGAACCGAGCCATGTGATCAGATGATCAAACGCGACCTCTCTGAATTCCAGGATGATCTTGTCTGATCCTTGGGGCTCCATGCGTTGAATGGCTTGCCGCAGTCCTGCCTGACCGGCGCTTTGTTCGACTGCATTGATCAGCGACCCGCGGCTTTTCGACGGTGCTGTGCCAGGTGCGCGTCCTTTGAGCGCTGTGGCTTCAGCACTGGCTTGTTGCATCCAACTCACCTGGCCACGCGCGGCGTGCACCGCGGCTTCCAGATTTCGCACGTCCCGCTGCAGCGGTTCCCATACCAGCAGATACAACAGCATGAGACCTAGCAGTAAAGACCCACCGAGCAGTAATAACCGTTCACGCTCCTGTAGCGATTCGTACCATGCCTTCATCGTTTATTTGATCCTGATTTGACCGCTGGCTTTGTCCGGACTGGAGTCGGCGTCGCGCAGTTCGGCGTCGAGTTTCGCTTCGTCCCGTAGGCGCTGTTTCAAAGCATCGAGTTGCCCGAGACGCTTCGCGCTGACCTGAAGGGTCAGCTGACCGCTTCGATAGACAATTCGTTCCAGGGTAATGTCCTTTTCGCTGGCCAGTATTTTTCCTGCTGTGGCCAGCAGTTGAAGAAAACGGTCTTCCACCATCTGAGTGCCACCACGCAGGGCTTTGAGCCGTTGCTCCATCTGTACACGAGGGTTGACGATGCGGCGCACGTTGGGGAATGTTTGACGAAAGATCTGTTCGGCTCGTTTTTGGAGCAATTGTTGTTGGCGGTGTAGCTGGGACTTCTGCAGCGTTAGATTGCCGATGCTGATCAAAAACCAGATCCCCAGTAGAATGGCTGCCCAGCGCCAGGCCCAGAAATAGCGGCTCAACTGCGTTTGTTGACCGAATTCCCCTTGCAGAAGATTGAGTGTCTGGCGGGGCTGAAGGCCTTGTGCGAAGACCGTGATGAGTGGGCCGTTGCAACGATGCGTCGTGACTGGCGGGAGCGATTCGGGCAGTTCGGGCGGTGTGGTTCCAGCGCAGCTCCAAAGATGGAGCGCTTCCGGTTGCGGCAGGTTGTCGTCCTGCAAGAGCCCTTCGAGTACATCCGTCAGCGCGTCTCGGGGACAGGCCAGGCCCTGCTGCTCACCGTAGCGTAACAATGCGCGCTCGCCTTCCAAACCAATGGACCAGCTGTGGGCTTGGTGGGGCAATGCCAGCACATCGGGCACGATGGCTTTGGGTGTGATGGCGGCTGCCCGAAAAGGTGCCAGCCATCTGTTCATGTGTTCGGTACGCACTACTGCGACCTGGGTGCCTTGGGTCTGGGGCTGGCCGATGGCAAAGTGCAGCGTCTCTACATCCTCGGCCAGTTGTTCTTCGAGCGCGTAGGGAATAGCTCTACGCAGCTTGTTTTTCGGCAGTTTCAGATCGGTAGCGGTCAGCAGCACTTCCTCGCCCGGCACCAAGAGATAGACCGCCGTACCTGCTGCCACGCTCAGGGCGTCGTCGAGCCGGCCCTCCGAAGGACGGACCGGTGTCTCGCCTGGGCTATGCTGTAGCCAGCGAACCCGTTCGGGCTGGGTGGGATCCAGTTGTATCAGGGTTTGGTTCATCCGTTAAAGGGTTCCTAGGCTGCGGGCGATGACCTCGAAGCCGCCATTTTGGGTGCGGCGAATGATACTGTACAGACGCAGTCTGGAGCGACCGATCTGGGCGCTTGCGGTTAAAAGAAAATGATGCGTCGTCACGTCCAGTCCCTCTGTGCTCAGTTCCTGTTGCTTGATTTGCTTGAGTTCCTGCAATTGTTGCAAGGATTCGTAAGGACCTTTACCTCCTTGCTGGCGCCGATCCAGAATGGTGGCGACGGCTTCTGCATCGAAGCCCAGCGCCCGCAGGATGCTCTCAGACGCCGAATTTACATTGATTTTGCTGCCGGGCGGTAGCGTTGTGATCTCATTGCGTAAGTCAGGGCGTTTTTTTTCCTCGATATCGGTATAACCCCGAACCAGCACGAGTTCACTGGGGCTTTCCATGGGCCGATTGGCCGGTCGGTAGGGGTGTTCCAAGCCCAGATAGTAGCCCTCCTCGGCACCTTCCGCGCTGAATGGAGTGCTGTCGGCATCGACCCAATCACGAATGGCATCGGCAAAGCCGGGTTTGATCGACAATTGTTCCAGCAGGGTGCGCAGCTGGTCATAGGCCAGATCGTTGGTTTGCCCTTTTTGTCCGGTCAGTAAATTGTTTAAATTAAAACGTGCCTCGAGATCGCTGACCTGGCCGGTGATGAAACCGCCATCGATCGGCAGGCTGCGCTCCTGCCCGAGTAGTTCGTAGAGTTTTTTATTCTCGATGGCCTGTCGTAGCAGGTACATGACAAATTGTTCTCCACCGAGCAGATATTCCCAGGCCTGATCGCGGGTGATCAAATTGGCTGAACGGCGGAGATCCAGCTGTAAATCGGTAGTAAGTTTCACGGCCGCGGTCGTCGCCAGGGCAACAACCAGCAGCGCACTGATGAGTGCGACGCCACGTTGCCTCATAGGGGGAATAAGCGTTGAATGTCACCCCATTGCTCAGTCACCAACGTGATTTCGACCGCTTTGGGCAAGGGGACGGGTTGGGTCGTCATACTCAAGGGTGGCCAGCGCTCACGCCATTCTTTTTGCGAATCGAGAAAGCGAAGTTTGAGTTCACTAACTCCTTTGAGCAGTGGCATGCGAATGGGTTGTTCGTTCGGGGCACGATCGAGGTGAAACCAGTATTGCCGGTACAGCTGCCCATCCTCCAAGGCGTAGGCGACCCGTTGCAAGGTTGCACGTGTTTGATTGGCTGGGTTTTTCCATCCCCGGCGGGTAAAGCTCAGTGCCAGGGTGGCGTCCTGCGGTGTGAACAATGCGGGTTCCTGTTCGCCAAACTCATTGGTAATCGGGCGGAATACGACTTGCGTGAGATCCTGATGAATCAGGCTCATGGCCAATTGCAGGCGCTGTAAGGCTTGACTGGCCGCTTGGGTATGTTGGCTGGCCCGCAGGATGCTGTTGAGTCCGCCATAGGCCAGCGCGGATACGACCGCAAAGATGCCGACGGCAATAATAATCTCCAGCAGGGTAAAACCGCGTTGGCGTGGCATTATGGCTTTCCTTGCGGCTTGCCGAGAAAGCCGGAAATCAGATCGATACTCGTGCCTTTGGGATCCTCCTTGAAGCGTACGCGAATGTCCACCCGGCGTAGATCTGGTACATCGGTAGCACTTACGGTTCTTTCCCAGGCCCAGTTGCGATCGGCCATTTCCACGGTGCCCGATTGTTTGCCGATCCCCAACCAGTCTTGGCTGATCTGTAGCTTGGTGAGTTCATTCATGCCGACCCAATGGGCTAATGTTTTGTCGCGCAGGTGCAGGGTATGGCGTGTGGCTGAACTGCTGCTGTCGATCAACGCACCCATGGCAATCGCAATCACAGCCAGGGCAATGACTACCTCGATCAAGGAAAAGCCAGCTTCGGTGCTCGGCGCGCAGTGGTGTGGTATGCGTCTAACCTTCATCGGTCCTGGGTTGCAAACCAAAGTGATCGAAGGAAAGCTCGGTGTCGAGTCGTGCATCATCGAGTTGTTTCAAATGCAGCGTAAACGGCGTCATTTCACCGCTGGAGAAGATGAAAACCTGGGGCTTTTCGAGTGGTTTTTCCTCTAACAGAACAGGTTGTTCTTCCAATTCCAGTTCGGCCTCCAGGGTTTCCGGCCATTGCCTGGGGCGTAAAAAACGATCTGTCTCCAAAGGCTGCCACTGTCCGGTCTCTTCATCGAGCACGAAAAATCGATACCCTTGATGAGAAAAGGCCAGGCCGTATTCCTTGTTCTCCAGAATCGCTTCCTCCTTGGCCAATTCAATCAGACGCGTAATGCGGGCGGCTTCTTCGGTGATTTGATCTGCCAGCGGATTGCCCATGCGCAGCACCGCCAGACTTGTCACGATCCCGATAATCACCAGTACCACGAGCAGTTCCAGCAGCGTGAAGCCTTTAGTTTTCACACGGCTCAACCGATCAGACGTTTCAGGTTAGGTTCCAGTTGCCAATATCGGCCGCCAAACCTTCGCCGCCCGGCTGCCCGTCGGCGCCTAACGAATAGATATCGATTTCGCCATGTTCGCCGGGACTGAGGTATTGGTAAGGATTTCCCCAGGGGTCAGTGGGCAGCCGATCGATGTAGCCACCGGCTTTCCAGTTTCTGGGCTCGGGTGCTGAGGTGGGTTTTTCGATCAGCGCATCCAGACCCTGGTCGGTGGTAGGATATTGGAAGTTGTCTAAGCGATAGAGATTCAAGGCAGACTCCAATGCACGAATGTCCTGCTTGGTCTTCGCGATGCGGGCCTTGTCCGGATTATCCATAATGCGTGGCACCACGACAGCGGCGAGGATAGACAAAATGACGACCACGACCATGACCTCGATCAGGGTAAAGCCACGTTGCAGTTGCGATTTAATGGGGCTACGTTGTTCCACGTCTGAGATATCCTTTAATGTTGACGGGCTTGCCAGTTAGGCGCCGCTCCCTGCCTTTGCCATCGGGCGGGAAAGACACTCACAGTTGAGGCAAACCGAAAATACAATTCTACCATGCTGGTGCCGCGCGGCTTGGGGGATGAGTCACCCTTCCGCTTGAACTCGCGCGCGAGTGTAGCAGCTCGCGCTTGCTCGAATATGAAATATTTTAGTAACTACTCAACTCACGCCTGAAATGCGTCAGCGCTGCGTTAAAAAATCGCCATTGACCCAACCAGGGTAACCTCACATGTTTCGCCTTGATCTGGCGTATTTCAGGGGTACTGAGGGCGGTGACTTCATGTTTTGACAACTCTCTGAGTAGTGACTATTTTTGTAAAACTGTTGGTCACTCACGAGTTTTATTAATGTCCAGTCCCTTTTTTGTTGTAATACCTGCGCGCTATGCGTCTTCTCGCTTGCCGGGTAAGCCATTGTTAGAGATCGCGGGTAAACCCATGATTCAGCATGTCCATGACCGGGCAGTGGAAGCGGGTGCTGCGGGAGTGTTCGTAGCGACGGACGATTCACGCGTCAGTGCGGCTGTGGAAGCATTTGGCGGGCGTGCCGTGATGACGGCGGATAGCCATCATTCCGGGACGGACCGTTTGGCTGAGGTGGCGGTCAAAGCGGGATGGGATGATGCGCAGATCGTTGTGAATCTGCAGGGGGACGAACCGATGATGGACCCGGAGTTGGTGCATCATGTTGCCGACAGCCTGCAGCGGCACGCTGAGGCCGACATGACCACCCTTGCAACGCCCATTGAGCGGACAGAAATGGTATTCGATCCCCATGTCGTAAAAGTGGTCTGTGATGTGTCAGGTGCTGCGCTCTATTTTAGTCGCGCGCCTATTCCCTGGGTGAGGGACGGCTATTCGGCGCAGCAAACCGGGCCGCTGCCCACAGGGGGCGACGCGTATCGGCACCTGGGGCTGTATGCCTATCGTGTGGGTGCATTGAAACGCTTGACCACGCTGCCTCCCGCACCACCGGAACAGCTGGAAGCGCTCGAGCAGTTAAGGGCCCTCTATTATGGTTTGCGGATTCATGTGAGCCTGGTTAGGCACTCACCGGGGCATGGAGTGGATACACCCGAAGACCTTGAGCGGGTCAGGGTACTGATGGGTCAATAACCACGGCTCCAGTCGTCGCGGCGCTTCAAGCGTAATCGTGGCAGGATGAGCCCCAGCACCATCCCAGCAATGACGACGCCAGCGCCGCGAATGAACCATTGTTGGGCCGTGGCATCTTTGAGACGACGGTTTTCCTCGACGACGGTGTTGTGTTCTGCCTTGAGTGCGTCCAGTTCGCGGTGCAGCACCTGGTTCTCGTTGTTGATGGCCATGACATCGGCGGTTGCGCGCTTGAGTGCGGTCAGTTCTTCCTCTAGATTGCGATTTTGCATCTCAAGGTCCGCGATGGTTGCGAGCTGGCTCTTTTGGTCCCCCGATAATTCCGACCGCTGTTGTTTTAGCGCTGCAGTTTCTTTTTTCAGACGTTGCAATTGTTTTTCCCGTTCCCGCAGCCGCTGCTGGGCGCCGGGTGTTTTGCTGAGCATGCGTTCAGGCACCCAACCTTCCGTATTGCCAACTTTGATCATGGCGTAACCAGTTTCCTTGTCGGTCACCACGTACTTGACCGCGGTACCTGCTTTGAGTGTGCGCAGGGTTTTGCTCCCCCCTCTAGGGTCTTCTTTCAGCGGCAGACTTAATTGGTCTGTAATGTATCGCGTGTCCGCCAACAATGGGGGGCAGAGCAGGGTCATCAGGACAACGCCTAGGAGTACTCGATTTGTCATCGTGGTTGTGATCAGCCTACCAGTTGATTGAGTTCAAAAATGGGTAACAGGATCGCCAGAACGATAATGAGCACGACGGCCCCCATGATCAGGACCAGTGCAGGCTCGAACAGCGCCAGTGTCGCACTGATCGTGGTAGTGGTTTCGCGTTCCTGTTGATCAGCTGCACGTTCGAGCATTTCCTCCAGATTGCCACTGCCTTCACCACTGGCGATGAGGTGGATCATCATGGGCGGAAACAAACCAGAGCGTTGCAATGAAGCGCTGATGCTGCCGCCTTCTCTGACACGCTCGGCGGTGGTTTCTACGGCATCGCGCATGGGCAGATTCGCAACGGTTTCCGCGGCGTTTTGTAAGGCGTTAAGAATTGGCACGCCACTCCCTGCGAGTATCGCCAGCGTACGCGCAAAAGAGGTGGCATTCTTACTGCGGATGAGCTTACCAAACAGAGGCAGATGGAGCAGCCAGCGATCGACGCGGCGACGAAATCCGGGGCGCTGATAGAGTCGATAAAAGATAAACGCGAGCAGTACCAGGGCGATGGCGAGATAGGGCCCGGCCGTGGTAACAAAATGGCTCAACGCAATCATCCCGCGGGTCAATACGGGTAGTTCCTGTCCCATGTTTTCAAAGACTTGCACGACCTGGGGTACCACATAGCCCAGCAAACCTGAGACCACGCCAATGGCGATGAGGGTGAGCAGTATCGGATAGATCAGCGCAGTGGTGATTTTTTGCTGCATCGCTTGGTGATTTTCGGTGAAGTCCGCAAGACGATCGAGGACCGCGTCGAGATGGCCGGCGTGTTCGCCTGCCGCAATGGTGGCGCGATAGAGTTTGGGAAACACGCTGGGAAACTGTGCCAGACTGTCCGCCAATGTATGGCCTTCGACCACCTTACTTCGCACACCCATCACAATGCGTTCGATGCTGGGTTTATGCGCTTGTTTGGCGATGGCACTGAGCGCTTCTTCCAGTGGGGTACCGGCTTTGAGCAAGGTGGCGAGTTGTCTCGTGATCAGGGCGAGATCGGCTGTACTCAGGCGTTGGCGGTAGGTGCGCAAGCCGCTACGCTTGGGGTTGCGACCTTCCTTGACCTCATTGACTTCCAGTGGAACCAGCTGTTTTTCGCGCAATACTTGGCGGATCTGGCGTGGTGTATCGCCCTCGAGTACCCCTTTTTCCTCACGACCGCGTGGATTGAGTGCAATGTATTCGAACGCTGGCATCAGCGCTCACGCGTGACTCGCATCACTTCTTCCATCGAGGTGATGCCTGCAAGGACTTTACGTACCCCATCTTCTCGAATGCCGGGGGTGACGCTGCGGGCGTGGCGCTCCATTTCCTGTTCACTGGCGCCATCGTGAATCATGCGACGCAAGTCTGCGTCGATGACCGCCAATTCATAGATGCCGGTTCTGCCCAGATAACCGCTTTGATTGCACTGGTCACATCCTGCGGGTGAGTACAACAGGGGACGTTCACTGGCATCAATACCCAGTTGCTGGCATTCGGCTGGCGTCGCCGAGTGAGCGGTCTTGCAATGGGGACACAGACGGCGCACGAGCCGCTGCGCCAGTACGCCCGTCAAGGTCGATGAGACCAGAAACGGCTCCACCCCCATGTCTCGCAGCCGGGTGACCGCTCCCACGGCGGTATTCGTATGTAAGGTGGAAAACACCATGTGTCCGGTGAGACTCGCCTGAACGGCAATTTCTGCGGTTTCGATGTCGCGGATTTCTCCAACCATGACGACATCGGGATCTTGACGCAAAATGGCACGTAATCCCCGTGCGAAACTCATGTCTACCTTGGTATTGACCTGGGTTTGGCCAATGCCATCGATATAGTATTCGACGGGATCTTCGACCGTGAGAATATTGCGGCTGCGATTGTTCAATTGGACCAGGGCGGCGTATAGCGTGGTGGTCTTGCCCGATCCGGTGGGGCCGGTGACCAGGAAAATGCCGTGTGGTTTGCTGATAATCTGTTCGGTCAGAGCAAAGACGTGTTCATCCATGCCCAGTTGTTCCAGGTTGAGCCGCCCAGCCTGTCGGTCCAGCAGGCGCAGTACAACGCGCTCTCCAGAGCCCGAAGGCAGTGTCGAGATCCGCATATCGATCACATGCCCGCCGATGGAACGTGTGATCCGACCGTCTTGCGGCAGGCGCTTTTCCGCAATGTCCAGTTTGGCCATGACCTTCAGACGCGACACGATCAGAGGCGCGAGTTCGCGGGGCGGTTGCAGAATTTCCCGGAGAACCCCATCCACCCGCAGGCGAACTGCCAGGCGGTTTTCATAGGGTTCAAAGTGAATATCTGAAGCCCCTTCTTTGATGGCCTGGGTCAAAATGGCGTTGATCAGACGAATAATCGGTGCATCGTCTTCGGATTCGAGGAGGTCCTGGGATTCGGTCAGCGACTCTGCGACTTCTTCCAGGTCCAGTCCCTCCCCCAGGTCCTGGACCATGGCCATGGCGGCATCACCACCTTGGTCGTAGAGCCTGGCCAGATTTTGATCGAAGGCATCTGCCTCGACTGCGGTGAGCTTTACCGGCGCATCGATCAATCGTTGGACCTCGGCGATGACGGCGGGCCGAAGGGGGCGCTTATAGAGGACTGTGACCACACCATCCCGGGTTTCGCCCACGACGACACCATGTCGCTTGGCAAAGCTGTAAGGTGGTGTGGGATGTCGCAGCACGGGGTCTAGCAGTTCGGTCATAGCCAAATGTTAGAGATTGTTTGGGAGTTGTTCCAGCAAACCGCCATCTTCGGGCAGTTGCGTGATGAGGTCATCCAAATCGGGAATCACGGCAGCGGTATCGCGGATCAGGCCCCGATGCTCGATGCCTGCATCGAGCTGACGCGTGCGAAAGAAGCTGTACTTGCGTTGCGTGTAGGCATTGGCTGTGGCGGCATCGCGTAAGATCACCGGGCGGATAAAAACCATTAAGCTCTGTTTGGTTTTGGATGTACCTGAGAAACGGAACAAGTTACCCAAGACTGGAATATCCCCCAGCAACGGCACTTTTTCACGCGAATCGCGAAAACTATCATCGATTAGCCCACCGAGTACGATGACCTGACCATCCTGGGCCAGCACGCTGGTTTTGATGGTGCGTTTATTGGTAATGACATCGGCGGCTTTGATGCCCGAGGTCGTGGCCGCGAGCGTTGAAGACTCTTGTTCGATTTCGAGTTGTACGGCGTCCCCTTCATTGATCTGAGGTTTGAGTTTCAGCGTCAGACCCACGTCTTTGCGTTCGATGGTCTGAAACGGATTCAATGCTGTGGTACTCGCGCCCGTGTTGCTGTACTGGCCGGTAATGAAAGGCACTTCCTGACCCACTTGAATCTCGGCCTCTACATTGTCCAGGGTAACCAGCGTTGGTGTCGAAAGAATATTGGTCGCAGCATCCTGTGCCAGGGCCTTCAAGAGGATGCCAAAATTGGTTTTGCCGTCCCCGATATCGCCACCGCCGGCCAGCATGCCTGAAAAGTTGGTGGGCAGGGTGCCTCCCGCGACCGCACTGACGATGGTGCTCGTCAAAGACCCGAGATTGGTGACGATCGCAGGGCCGTTGGCGTTCCCTTTGGAATCTGTACTGTAGGCCGCCAGTGAGGTCCCCAGTTCTTCGGCGAGTTCCAGGCGCACCTCAGCCACAATTGCCTCAACCAGCACCTGGGCACGGCGAATGTCCAATTGCGCGATGACCTTGCGCAGTTCCTGTTGTACCGCAGGTGGTGCGGTAATCACAATCGCATTGTTGCTGGGATCAGCCTGAATATCCACGTCGTTGCGGCTGCTGTAGTTGCTGCGGCTCCCAGCCGGTGATGTGCGCTTGATTTTTGCGCCGCCCGAAACCACCTTGGCTTTGCTTGCTGCGGCGTTGGATTTACTCACCCCTGTGAGGATTTGCACGAGATCCTCGGCTTGCGCGTATTTTAGAAAGATCACCTGAGTATCGCCCCCTTCCCCGGTGGGTGTATCGAGGTGCGCGATGATCGTGCGCAGGCGCAAACGCGTGGATTTGTCGCCACTCAAAAGAATGCTGTTGGTGCGTTCATCGGCGGTGATGGCAGGTTGGCCGGGCATAATGCTGCCCTTGGCGTCTTTTTGCTGCAGGGTGGCCAGGGTACGCGCGACCTCATTTGCGGGCGCGTGTTCCAGTCGAATGATTTCAATGTCCGATTGGTCGGGACGATCAATGCGGCTGATAATCTTTACCAGGCGATTGACATTGGCGGCTCGGTCGGAAATCAATAAGACATTACTGGGTTGGTAGGCTGCCAGCTGTCCTTGCTGTGGAATCAAGGGACGCAAGATCGGTACCAGCTGTGCAGCCGGGACATGGTTAATGGGTACGACGCGGGTCACCAGCTGATCGTTTGGACTTTTGACGT
Organism: Thiotrichales bacterium; assembly: GCA_024763135.1. GTDB lineage: Bacteria > Pseudomonadota > Gammaproteobacteria > UWMA-0217 > UWMA-0217 > JANTGD01. The sequence continues at coordinate 12,918 of JANTGD010000048.1, forward strand.
CACGATCTACGGTGGGCACAGGGCCTTGCTTGGCATTCACATCGGGTACGATTTTGATGACATCCCCTACCGGGACGGCAGAAAAACCATGGACCTGTAAGATGGAGAGGAAGATATCGTAGAGTTCTGATGCCTGCATCGGTTTGGTGGAGACCACGGTCACCTTTGCTTTGACACGCGGATCGATAATGAAATTTTTCCCGGTCACTTCGGCAACTGTGTCGATCAGAACACGGATATCCGCATCTTTGAGATTGAGCGTGGCTGTTTCGGCTGCTTGTGTCACCGTAGTCAACAGCCAGATGACCAAAACCACTAAGATCCCTTTAAAGCGCTTGCTAGACATGAGGCCGCATGTTTCCCTGATTAATCGTGGTGGGGCGCAATGGTAACCATAAACGCCGGTTAGAGCGAATGACTCAGTTGGATAAACTGGCCTTTGCGTTTAATGGTCACATCTACCGCGGTTGCATTGCGCAGTTGTTGCAGCACTTGGATGCCTTTTCGCGGTGAATCGATCGGAATGCCGTTCACCTCTGTGATGATATCCCCGGATTGGATATTGAGTTCATTGAATACCGGATCGCGTTTGCGAGTGCTGACCCGGTAGCCGATAAAAGCCCCATTTTCATAGGCCGGTTGCGCATTCACCAGTTCAGCGAGTTTGCCGGGATTGCGCAGAATTTCCTGGCGTAGTTTTGCGACCCGGCTGTTGGCGCCAAAATGCCGTTCCACGCGATTGTTACTCCGTGTGGATGAGGGGCGATACGCAACACCGCGTCCGCCGGTTTTTTTGGTGTCGATCAGGCGCAGTGTTTCGTACTTTCCCGCACGTTCGAGAATGACATGCGTGGGGAAAACACCCTGAAGCCGGGTGTTGCCTGGCAGCTTCTCGCCCACGGTATAGAGTTTTTCTTTACCGCTGCCGCTTGCAATCAGCGCGACCCCTTGTTTTTCGTCCTCGGTGGCGTAGACGCCGCGCAATTTTAAATTGAGTTGTGTTTCCGGTGCTTCAACGGGTACCGGATCTGCCGCACGTGCATTGGCTTCTCCAAGCAGATGTGTCGTTGCGATTGCGCCTGCATAGTCTTGACGTTGTGCAGCTGTGGTTGCGGTAGTGATCTGGGGTATGGTCGTTGGCAGTGCGACGGGTGAGGGAGCAGCGACGAGCCAAATGAGCTTTGCGCTGGCCAATGCACAGGCGAGTATGAGCAAAATAGTCACGAGCCCTGGCAGGCGGGGCAGGATCGCCTGGACGGCCGGTGATTCCAACCAAGTATTATTAAAAGTCACTGACATAGGGTTCTGTTGGGGGGGAACAAATAATGAATCGATGGGTGACGGAGTCGCTCAGGAACCGATGCTCTTTGCTGCTACGCACTCGTATATCGTCTAGTTCATCATGACGGACACTGTTGTCCTGTCTGCATGCCTGAGTAGGCGCACTTCGCAGGGAATGGTTGTTCCCTTTCCAAGGAGTGCAACAGCGCCCGGGATGCAGACAGGGCAACCCTTCGGGCGCTTCTGTGATGCCGCGCCTGGGTGTTGCAGTGCTTGCCAAGGGCGCTGCCATTGCCTGCGCACTGCGCCTTGATGCGCATCATCACAAAAGCGCTGAATTCGTCATTTTAAACTAGACGATTTACTAGTACGAGGGGTAGCAGCGCTTCTCTAGTTACCATTAGGGTCGTGCGTTGCGATTGAATTCTGCCAGAGTCGTATGCAGAAATGATGGACGTAGGTCAAATTGAGACGGATTGTCACCACCTGCGTCGCGCTGCCCACCCCAAGGCAATTGGCTGGACAGCAATTGGCATGCGGCTAGTACACCGACAAGTCCAAACTGTCTATATCAGCGCAAACCCACGCGTTCAGAACAAGGCATTGTTGCGAAGCCATGGTTGTTCCATGTCGAGC
>JANTGD010000049.1 GCA_024763135.1 Thiotrichales bacterium
TCTGATTAAGTCCGGCGCGAGCAGATTGTGGTGAACAATCGTCCCGTTCAAGGTGCGGATCGCAGGTAACAGCTGGCTATTGCGAAGATCCGCAACACAGAAGTGGGCGATTTTGCGCCGCAAGATGCCTTGTTACGAATTGGTCAGAGCTTCCTTTAGTCGATTGTCTACCAAAAATTGTGTCTCCTGAGATTTTTTCAACAATCTCCGGAATGCGGTCAGCCAAGCGGAAAACGGTGTAGACTCCCGGCCGGGGATTCATGAAATAGTGCCGGGAAATGTCTTTGAAACAGGCATACCGCTGTCAGGCCAGTGCAATGGTTGGGCGCGAGATAACGAATGTCCATAGCCTTAAGAGCGTCGAGCGTGAAGGCTAGGCGCGCTTCGGAAGCGCGTAATAAATGGGTACCCCCGATGACTGCCTGAATCGGTGCCCCGTCGGTTAATTGTTGGATATATTCCAAGGTATTGATCACACCAGAGTGGCCACAGCCTAAAAGTACCACAGTGCCTTGGGGCGTACGCAGAAACACTGCTTGGTCGTCGCGAATCGGGTCGTTCTGTTGGCGTTGAGCATCGACATAAAAAGGACCGCCAGTATCCTCAATGTCGTGGATACGTGGAATTTCACCGGTTGCCCAAATACCCGGCCGTATCTGCGTTGGCTGTTGCGTGGGTATCAGAGCGCTGGTCAGCGAGGTGATTGCCTCCGGGGTGGTAAACGGCGCGCCAATATTTTTACCCTGACGGTTGAAGTGCGGTGCGAATGCATCGGGGTGGCAGTACAGCGGCACCTTTCCCGTCAGCGCCAACGCGGTTTTCAGGCCGCCTGCGTGGTCATAGTGACCATGGCTCAAAGCGATCGCTGATACACGGTGCATTGGCAGTGACAGTTTGCTCGCGTTGTGTTCGAGTGTCAGGCCCTGGCCCGTATCGAACAGCACAGTCACCCCGTCTGCCTCGATAAAATAGGCAATGCCATGTTCTCCCAGCAATCCGCGTCCGCCTGCAGTATTTTCACAAAGTTGTGTGATTTTAAGTTGCTTGATCATGAGAGTGCGCCATAAATTCTCCCATAATAGAGCAATAAGCCACTGAAAATTAATGATAAGTGTCAATTTAAAACCCAATGGATGGCGCTTTACTGTTGCCTTGAGTCGCGGGTGAGATCTGAGCATGGAATCTGTCGTAAAATGCTGTAAGAAACCCGCGTACAAGGCGCAGGTAGCCCGGTGATTGGCTTTTTCGCGACGACGTGCGACAGACTCGATTGGCAGTGGATCGGTGTTTCCGTGTCAAAGCAGCTACGGGTTGACCTCACTGCGCAAGCCGGTCCTCGAGCATAGTGTGCAACAGATGGCTCAATGCGGTGGGTTCGAATGGTTTGTCACAGATGCCGGACACGCCCGACTCCTCCACAGCGGCGAGTTTGGCCGAATTATGCTCACTGGTCACCATTAGGATGGGAACGGAACTCTGCCAGCTTTGTTCCCGTACATAAGCCGTGAACGCTTGCCCGTCCATCTCCGGCATGTTGTAGTCGGTTACGATTAAATCCACCATGACATCATCGAGCCGTTGAATAGCCTGTCGGCCGTTTTCAGCCTCGACAATATCGGTGAACCCCAAGTGTTCCAGCACGCGGCGCATGAATTTCCGTGCGCTGGGCATATCATCCACTAGTAATACTCGCAGGTCTTCGCCGTCGAACTCTTTTTCTCCTAACTCTGAGCCCTGCAACTGCAGAGTTGCTTTGAGCGCGGTTTCGAGCTGAGACAATGCAAAGGGTTTGGGCAAAATGCCACACACGCCGGACTGACGTACATCGTCGAGCTGTTGCGGGCGGGTTTCGCTGGAGATGAGAATAAACGCAATGGCTTCGAGCGCGCTATCGGCGCGCATGCGTTGCACCAGCTCACTGCCGGACAGATCGGGCAGATACATAGCGCTGATCACCACGCTGGGTGGTCGCGAGGCCATTGCTTCAAGAGCCTCGGCGGCGTTCGCTACGGCGCGGATACCAATCACGCCCAGCGATTCCAGAGATTTTTGCATAATTTTGGCCTGAACCGCTGAAGGTTCCACGATGAGCGCATCGATATCGACCATGGTTGGCGTATAGGTCATAACGGCGTCCTTGCACTGAAGTGTGCCAATATCCTAGCGCACTCGGGATGATTAAGGCTCTCCAACGATCGCGAAAATTTCGTCATTCAGGCTACTTTTTGTTGTACACGTCTCGTTTCACCCGTTGCCTGAATGTTTGGTCGATGTCGGCCCGATGTACCCATTGAGCTAATGCACAAACATGGCTCACAGGTTTATCGGCTGCTATGCTTTGAATAAACCGGACGCGTTGGTTGCGATGAGCCTGTAGCAAAGTCGCCGGGTACCGCAAAGCCATTGATCATTGTGAAACTGAGCAGCATGATGCAAACAAAAACGTTCTTATTGGGGATGCTTCTGTGGCTGGTGCAGTTGTTGCCTGCTGCCTGGGCTCAGGGAACAGTACGCGTGATCGCAGTCGACGATGCGATTGGACCAGCTGTTGCGGATTTGATTGTCCGCAACATCGAGCGCGCTGCCGCGGAGACCGTTGAGCTGGTAGTCATCCAGCTTAATACTCCGGGTGGCCTGGACAAATCCATGCGCCAGATTATCAAAGCCATCCTTGCCTCGCCCGTACCGGTTGCAACCTATGTGGCACCTCCAGGGTCGCGTGCGGCGAGCGCCGGCACCTATATTCTCTATGCGAGTCATATTGCGGCTATGGCACCCGCGACCAATCTGGGATCCGCCACGCCGGTGCAAATTGGCGGGGTGCCGGGAATGCCCGGCGGTGCACAGGACGAACCAGAACGTAAACCCACCGCCGATGCGGCACCTAGCGCCATGGAAAAGAAGGTGGTCAATGATGCGGCCGCGTATATACGGGGACTCGCCGAGCTGCGCGGGCGCAATCCCGAGTGGGCGGAACTGGCAGTGCGCGAGGCGGTCAATCTGACGGCGACTGAAGCATTGGCTCAGGACGTCATCGATTATCTCGCTAAGGATCTGCAGGATCTGTTGATGCAGATTGATGGTAAAACGGTCGAAACGGCGTTTGGACCTAAGGTCCTGCACACCCGGATTGCATCGATCGAATGGGTTGTACCCGATTGGCGAACCCAGTTGCTATCGGTGATCACCAATCCCAACGTCGCTCTCATCCTCATGATGGTGGGCATTTACGGCTTGTTCATCGAATTTTCCAATCCAGGGTTCATCCTTCCAGGAGTGACGGGAGCGATCTCGCTGTTGTTGGGGCTGTATGCCCTGCAGGTGTTGCCGGTAAACTATGCGGGTGTATTTCTTGCGCTGGTGGGGATCGCGTTCATTATTGCTGAGTTTTTCATTGTGAGCGGCGGCGTGCTGGGTAGTGGTGGGCTGATTGCCTTTGTGATTGGTGCCGTGATTTTATTCGATGAACCCTATCTCAATATTTCGATCCCATTGATTGGCGGAATTGCGCTGATTACCGGTGGTTTTCTTTTATGGCTCATTCGGCGTTTTGCGCGTCTGCGACGCAGTCAGGTGGTGAGTGGGTTGGACTATATGATTGGCCATGTGGGGCGCGCAACCGAATCGTTCCACGATGGTACAGGCTATATCATGATCGACGGAGAACGCTGGCGCGCGCATGCAGATCACCCCGTGCGCGCGGGACAAGCCGTCAAGGTCTGCGCTGCGGACCATTTAACTCTAGAAGTAGAACCCGAGGAGACTCACTCATGATTGTGAACTACATGGCCCCGCTGATCCTGCTATTGGCGATATTGGCCGCATCCATCAAAATTCTGAAGGAATATGAGCGCGGTGTGATTTTCTTTCTGGGACGTTTTCAGGTCGTCAAGGGCCCCGGTCTGATCATTGTCGTGCCGGGCATCCAAACCATGGAACGCGTCGACTTGCGTGTGGTTACTATGGACGTGCCTCCACAGGATGTTATTTCACGCGACAATGTCACCGTGCATGTGAGTGCGGTGGTTTATTTTCGTGTAGTCGATGCCGAACGCGCCATTATTCAAGTTGAAGACTATTACGTGGCTACCAGTCAGTTGGCGCAAACTACGCTGCGTTCGGTGCTCGGACAGCACGATTTGGACGAAATGCTCTCTGAACGAGACAAAATGAATGCCGATATTCAGAACCTATTGGATGAACAGACAGCCTCCTGGGGCATTAAAGTGACCAATGTGGAAATCAAACATATTGATCTCGATGAGAGTATGGTACGTGCCATCGCGCGCCAGGCTGAAGCCGAACGCGAACGGCGCGCCAAAGTCATCCATGCCGAAGGTGAACTGCAGGCTTCGCAAAAACTGCTCGATGCTGCCCAAGTCATTGCGCAGAACCCACAAGCATTACAGCTGCGCTACCTGCAAACGCTCAGTGATATTTCTACCGAAAACTCCAGCACGGTCATCTTTCCCATCCCCATCGAAATGCTCAATGCGTTCTCCAAGCCGATACGCTCACCCAACGAATCGGAGTAAGCTGCTATAGGCTTACAGGCTGCGGTTGGTCTGCCCCTGCGCGCTGTTTCCGGCTGGGGCTGCGCTATTTTTTTAACGGATCAGGGGCTTACCAGGAGAATGGGAGTTCGTTAAACCTAAAAAAGTTGACATGCAGACCGCTTGATTTTTCCCGGTGATGAATGGTTTTACGTGCGGCCTAGCCCTGGCGCAGTTCAGGGGTGAGCTGAGTCGTGACTAACATTTTTCAGGTGGGCGGGAGATTTGTCAGTGAGTCTGGTCGCCGTGGGTCATGGGCACGAATGCGACGGGGAGGATGTCTTTTTCGGTGGTGTGTGTGTCTGCGGTTTTGATGATGAGTTTTAACATCTGCGGTCCCCAGTGTTCGCCGACGGGGATGACGAGGCGTCCTTGGGGTTTGAGTTGTTCGATCAATGCGGGGGGGACGGTTTTGGCGGCGGCGGTTGCGATGATGGCGTCGAACGGGGCTTGTTCGGGCCAGCCGAGGTGGCCATCTCCTTCGCGTACGGTGATATTGTCGATGCCAAGGGCTGCAAACCGCGCTTTGGCCTGGGCAGCGAGATTGGGGATGACTTCGATGCTGTAGACGTGTTCGACGAGTTGCGCAAGTACAGCGGCCTGGTAACCAGAGCCGGTGCCGACTTCAAGGACTTTGCTGTGCTGGTCGACTTGGAGCAGTTCGGTCATCAGAGCAACGATGTAGGGTTGGGAGATGGTTTGCCCATCGCCGATCGGCAGGGGCATGTTTGCATAGGCTGCGCTGCGTTGGTACTCGGGAATAAAGGCATGGCGAGGGACTGCGCGCAGTGCGTTGCGCACATTTGGGCTGAGTTTCGCGATGCCGGTATAGCGTTGTGTTGCAGCAATCTCCTTGTCGATTTCTTCGATGAGACGTGACTGGGCGAGTTCGAATTCTGCTTCCTGAGATGATTTTTTTGTGCTCATGTACCCTCCTGCCAACTGTTGAGATAACGCTGTTGGTCTGTGGTGAGAGTATCGATTTTGATGTGCATGGCCTGGAGTTTGAGGCGCGCTACCTGTTGGTCCAATTCAGCGGGGACGCGATGGACCTCGGCGGTAAGTTTTTGGCCCTGGCGGGCAAGATACTCAACCGCGAGCACCTGATTGGCAAAGCTCATGTCCATAACGGCTGAAGGATGCCCTTCGGCAGCTGCAAGGTTGACAAGGCGACCCTCCGCGAGTACCCGCAGTACCCGGCCATCTGCCAAATGGTAACTCTGTACGCTTTGGCGTGGCTTGGTGATATGGCTGGCCAGGGCGTCAAGGGCCGGTAGGTTGATTTCTACATTGAAATGTCCGGCATTGGCCAGTATGCAGCCGTCCTGCATCACGGCGAAGTGAGCACTGTCGACGACGTGCTTATCCCCGGTAGCGGTAACAATAAAGTCCGCAGTTTTCGCCGCTTCGGTCAAAGGCATGACTGTGTAGCCATCCATGGCGGCTTCCAGGGCACGGGTGGGGTTGACTTCGGTGACGGTGACCAGTGCGCCCATGCCACGCGCGCGCAGCGCGATGCCGCGACCGCACCAGCCGTAGCCCACGACCGTGAAGTGTTTGCCCGCTAGTAAGATATTGGTGGCGCGGATGACGCCATCGAGTGCGCTCTGACCCGTGCCGTAGCGATTGTCGAACAAGTGTTTGGTATCTGCATCGTTGACGGCGACCAAGGGAATTTTGAGCGCACCGTCTTTGGCCATAGCGCGGAGGCGGATAACCCCGGTGGTCGTTTCTTCGGTGCCTCCAAGGACCTCGCGGAGCCAGTCTGGCGCCTGTTTGTGGAGTTCTGAGACCAGATCGGCGCCGTCATCGAGCGTGATCTGAGGGCGTTGTGCGAGACAGGCGTGGATGTGTTGGTAATAGGTACTGTCATCTTCACCCCGTCGAGCGTACACGGGGATGTGGAAATGTTCGACCAGCGCAGCGGCAACGTCGTCCTGGGTACTCAAGGGGTTGCTGGCGCAGAGCCGCAGCGTGGCCCCGCCGGCTTGCAGCACGCGCGCTAAGTTGGCCGTTTCCGTGGTGATGTGCAGGCAACCGGAAATGCGCAGGCCGGCCAGCGGTCGTTCACGTTCGAAGCGTTTGAAAAGTAACTGCAGGACGGGCATTTCTCGCCAAGCCCAGTCGATGCGCTTGAGCCCGTCTGCGGCGAGGGCGGGGTTTGAGATATCAAATTCCATACGCTGACCTTAGTTGCGATTATTCCGGGGTATTGGGGGGGTCGAGATCCTGTGGTCGCTGGATTGGCGGCAGGTTGCGCAGACGCTGCGTCAAATTTTGTATTTGTGCATGCTTGTGATCGGCGAGTTGGCGCGCGAGTTTTTTCACCTGCGCATTACGACTGTGCTGGCTGTGTCGGGCATAATCGCTACGCGCCATCTGCAATAACGGCAGGATGATCTGCAGTACATCGCGCTCGCTCATTAAATAGTGACACTGACTGATGGCGTGGTCGAAGACATCCGGCTGTGTGTTCCAGGGATAGTCCCAGGGTGCCAATTCGGGCAGCACCACATCGTCCGCTGCGGCTTCGATGACCTGGATTTGGCCAGCGATTTCTTTGGCTTGCTGGCGCAGCAGGCGTGCGGCGCGGTCGTTGTGATGTGTCTCAAGCCCTTCAGCCATTGCCAGCAGGTTTTCTTCAAGTTCCATTTCTAAAGCCAGCGCATGAGCAAGAAACTCGGCCAGCGAGTTGTACTGGTTACTTGCGGAACTTGTAGAGTGCAGGTTCATAGTTGCAACTCCGCTTCAATGCGGGCCAATGAGCTCTGTGCCTGCGCAGGTGGCGGGTGTCGGCCCTCCGGGTGGCGATAGATGATGCCGGTTGTCAGACCATCGTCGGCGAACAACCGCAAGGCGGCCTCTTGGGCGGCTTCTGCGGGTGCTTCATGCTGTGGGTGTACTTGATGTTTCCATTGTAGTTGATCGGGGCGGAAGGTTCGGCAGGGGCTGAGCACTTCAATAAAGGCAAAACCGGGAAAGCCGATGCCCTCAACGATCAGTTGCGCCAATTGATTGGGATCACCGGAGTAGCCGCGGGCGATAAATCCAGCACCGGCGGCGAGCGCAATGGCCAGGGGTTGAAACGGATTGATGCCGGTGCCATGGGGGGTGAGTTTGCTGGGCCAGTCCGGGCGGGTGGTTGGTGATGCCTGGCCCTTAGTCATGCCATAGACCCGGTTGTCCATGACGATATAGGTGAGATCCAGATTGCGCCGACAGGCGTGCAGAAAATGGTTACCACCGATGGAGTAGCCATCGCCGTCGCCGCCTGCGACGAGCACGGTCAGCTCGGGTCTCGCGGCTTTCAGTCCAGTGGCCAGGGGCAAGGCTCGGCCATGAATGCCATGAAAACCGTACGCATTGACATAGGCGGGGATACGTGAGGAGCACCCAATGCCAGAAAGCAGGGCGACCTCCTGTGGAGGCAGCGCCAGCCAGGCCAGCGCCTTGGTGATTGCAGCCAGTACCCCATAGTGCCCACAGCCAGGACACCAGACAGGTTTGATACCGCTTTTATACGCCTTTGCTCTGGGTTTGGTCATCATGGCTGGACTCTTGGGTGAGATAGGCTAACAGGTCAGCGGCGCGAATCGGAGACGGGCCGGGTCGCGCATAGCTCTCACTGAACTCGGGCAGGGCACCTTGCCCACGCAGATAATGATAAGCCTGCGCACCGGCATTTTGCTCGATGACCAGCACACGTTGTGCAGCACCGATCGCTGCGCGACAGGCTTCCACGCGCAACGGGGCGAGCAGACGCAGGCCCAGGTATCGGGTCGCCTGTCCCTGTTGTCGCAGGCGTTCGGCAGCTTCCTTAACCGCCGCGCTGCAGGAGCCCCAGGTAACCAACACGAGATCACCGCTGCCGATGATTTCCGACCAGGCATCACCGTAGTCGTACCGGAGCAGTTTGAGTAATCGTTTTTTCAGTTGAGCAGCGTGATCCTGCGCGCGACTCGAGGGCAGTGCAGAGCTGTCGTGTTCGAGCCCATCTGCGGTGTACATACATCCTTCAGTTCCCGGGAGGCTCATTGGTGAGACCCCATCAGGCGTCAGTGCGTATCGCTGATACGCGCCTGGGTCGCAACGCTCAGCCACACGCCGCGTGCAGGGCAGGGTCTGAGCTGAAACAGGGTCGATGACGACCTTGGATTGCCCCAGCTGCTGATCGGATACGACGATTGCGACACTTTGCAGCTGCTCTGCCAGGCATACGGCCCAGTGCGTTGTGAATACAGCGTCTTGGATATCGAAAGGGGCTAAAACGAGACGCGGTGCATCACCATGCGCACCGTAGAGCGCAAGGTTGAGATCGGTCTGTTCGGATTTTGTGGGAATTCCCGTAGAGGGCCCGCCACGGGTGACATCGATTAAGGTGATTGGTGTTTCGCTCGCAATCGCCAGACCAATCCCTTCGACCATCAGACTAAGACCAGGCCCCGAGGTGGCGGTCAACGCTGGGGTTCCACCAAACGAGGCGCCGATTGTCATATTAATGGCGGCCAGCTCATCTTCGGCCTGGATCAGCGTGCCCCCGAGTCCTTCGAGGTGCGCGGCGAGCCATTCGAGCAGATCGCTCGCGGGCGTAATCGGATACCCGGCAACAAAGCGTACCCCGGCGCGCAAAGCGCCGAGCCCGCAGGCTTCATTTCCTGTGATGCTCCAACGTATTCCACGCTCTGCCTGCCAATGCGCTAATCGAGGAGCTTTAGGGGGTGTCAAAGCGTCCCAGCCTGTCTGCAGGCACTGTAAAGCCGCATCTACCACCTTAGCGCCCTTGGCGGTTAGGTGCTGCGCCACGGCCTGTTGTACTGCGTCGTAGTCGATACCGAGCTGCCGTGCGATCAGGCCCGCTCCCACCATATTGCTGCGCCCGCCGGTAATCGTGGCAGCCAAATCCATGAGGGGGGCTTCGATCAATGTCGCGCCAGTGTTGAGCACAGCTTCGGGAACGCTGCCAGTGCGAGGATCGCTGAGTACTGTGCTGTGTGCATCCAGAGGCAGTTCATCGAGAAATCGTTCGAAACCATGCCAGTCCAGAGCCAGCAGCAGCGCGAAGCGTTCCGTGGGATAAAAGCTCGGATAGTCGCTTAAAATCAGCATAGCCACTGATTCACCACCGCGTATCTGGGGCCCTACCGAACGTGACAGTTGTCCATAGAAACCTTGGCGACCCGCAGCAGCGAGCAACACGTCTCCCGTGGTAATCGCGCCGCTGCCGCCGGAGCCTGCTATGGCCAGAGAGAGTCGCTGTGCAGTCATCGCAGCGGCCATCGATCCAGTTGAATTTCACCATCGAGTAACGCGCGCCAAAGGGTCGGCAGTGTCGACAAGTGTTGCCGTGTGACCTCTTTAATCCGTTCACGCTGGTGCGCGCCAGTGAGTGGCGCTGAAGTTTTGATTTCGACGATTTGCGGTGTATCGATGGGCTGGCCGATCTGGCTGACCAGCAGGCATTCAATACTCTCCTGCTCCGGAATTTCACGCTGAACATCCGCTGCAATGAGCGATGCGAGCACATTGTAGAGTTTGCCGACATGGGTGATGGGGTTTTTGCCAGCGACGGATTCCAGTGTCATGGGGCGATTGGGTGTGATTAAACCATTGACGCGATTGCCTCGACCCGCCTCACCGTCATCCCCGGCTTCTGCCGAGGTGCCAGTGACCGTCAGGTATAGGCTGTCTTCGGTCGCGCCGTCGGCAGTATTGATGTCCACTTCGATTGACTGCGTGGCGTAGCTGCGCACGGTTTGCAATACGGCTTCGCTGAGTGCTGCTTTGAGTTGCCGGTAAGCTGCAATATTTTCAATATACTGATCGATAAACGCGCAACCGAGGGTCAAACGAATCGATTCAGCGTGCCGCACAGCCATGATTTTGATATCTGCGCCCAATGCGGGAAAGCGCTGTTTGACCGCTGAGGATTGCAACCACTGCTCTAAGTGCAGCACCAGATTCTCTACGGGCGTCAGCGGCGCAAAACCCACGCCGCAGGAGGTGTCGTTGGCCAGGGGTGCATGGCGCTGTTGAGTGCGTGCAAACAGTGCTTCGAGGTCTTGGGAGCCTGGTCTGACTAAGCTGTGAATGTGCACATTTTGTTGTGGTTGCAGATCCGGCAGGTGTTGCGCCAGCCATTGTTGAGCACTTTCCTGCGCAAGTTCATGCACGGGGATTTTAATGCCCTTGAAATCAGCAACCGCACGACCGGCCAAGTAAATCTCGATAGGCTCGAGTACTTGGCCACCTCCAAAACGCGGTTGGGCGCGACCGCCCCATAGCAGGACCTTGTCTACATTGTGGTGCAATACTTGGCCGAAGCTTTCCAGGTAACGCTTAGACAGCGCAACACTGAAGGCTTCAGCCAGCGCGTCACTGATGGTGTCGGGATGACCGAGTCCTTTGCGTTCGACAATCTCGACGCTGTGGCCAGCGGGGAAAACAGTGCTATTCTCAGAAATATTCAGTGGCATTTCGTCACGCTTGTTTACCATTTAGAAAGGGCGAGACAGGCTCTTAGGTTGGCACGCAGCTTGAACGCCGGGACTACAATTGCGTGCCCTTGCGTTCCTTGCTTTTTTTACAACGATTGCTCAGTCTGTTTATTGATTAGCATCATGAATCACGATAGCTTTTGGAGATCCCGCTTATGCCACTGGGCGTTTTGCTTTATCTTTTTTTGGTGACGCTGTTCTTACTGGCATTTATTCAGCTGCAGTTATTCACCATTGGTTTCGAAAAGCTCGGCTTGTCGCCTGAGACAGCGAGCCTGATACTATTGGGTGCGTTGGGTGGGAGCGTGATCAATCTGCCGATTTTTGTCCTGCGTGCTGATCCACGGGCTGAGATGGTGACGGCCAGAGGCCGGTGGTACCGGATGGTGGATCCATTGGGTTGGCCACGCCGCGTAGGCCATACCATTGTGGCGGTCAACTTGGGGGGATGCGTGATACCTTTGGCGCTGGCGACGTACTTCGCGATGCAGGTCGATCTCGATGCGTGGCGGCTATTGTTGGGCATCGCCATTGTCACCTTGGTGAGTTTTGTCGTCGCGAGACCCATTCCTGGCGTCGGTATCGGCATGCCCATTTTGCTGGCGCCCTTGCTCGCGGTACTGGTGGCACTGCTGCTCGAACCCGCTTATCGTGCCCAGTTTGCCTACATCAGTGGGGTGGTGGGTGTCTTGTTGGGCGCGGATGTTCTTCACCTTAGCGATGTCCGGCGCCTGGGATCACCGTTTGTTTCAATTGGTGGCGCTGGGACCTTCGATGGCATTTTCCTAACCGGCATTCTGGCTGCGCTGTTGGCCTGACGTATTTTTCCCGCCGCACAGCAGGGGGCACCAATACGCGGCACGGGTGTGGTTTCTATTGCTCACCGATGTCCGCGATAGTGACCTGCTCACGCTGTGCGCGCAAACCTATTAAGGAAGCTCTGATTAATTCTGGCGCGAGCAGATTGGGGTGAAAAATCGTCCCGTTCAAGGCGCGGTTCGCAGGCAATAGCTGGCTATTGTGAAGATCTGTAATGCAGAAGTGGGCGATTTTGCGCCGCAAGATGCCGTGTTACGAATTGATCAGAGCTTCCTTAATCCGCTACGGTAATAGGTCGTGCTCAGCACGGCCGGTCTTCAATAATCAATCGGTTATGCGCCTCAGGCACCCCCTCTCTGCGTTGCCAAGGGAAGAGACCATTGCCTGCGGCATGCACCTTGATATGAGGGATATCTGACGCTCTGAATGCGGCATATTTTGGTGCCGGGTTAGTATCTTGGTCTCGACTGACTTTCAGGCATGCTGAATTGCGATAGCATGAGAAACAAAGCTAACCTTACTGGTGTCAGTGTTTTGAGGCCTCCTTGGGGGTGTCTTTGATGCGTACAAATGTGGTGTTCTTGCATTTGGGGCAAGGGGGAATGTGTCCCGGTTTGCTAAAGTGCAGCCGCTCACCACATTGAGTGCATTCAAGCGTACCCGGGCCGGTAATTTCTCCGGTTCGCCAAATGTCGTACTCGGACAGTGCGGCTTGTTCTTTGAGTTGCAGCAGTTCGAGTGTCGTCTGATCGGCGATCGACATGAGTTTGTCGAACAAGTAACTTTCTTCTGCGGCGAGCTCTATGGGCACCCACTCTTTGAGTTCATCCTTGGTTTCTGAGACCGACTCAGCCATGGCGTGCAGATCTCGCTCCAGCCACTGCCCGAGTTGTTCGACCTCCAGTTGGGTGAGGTCTTTGAGCGCCAAAAGCTCGTCTTTGGCGACGGCCAGTGCTTTTTTAAAGCGTCCTGTGGGTTCCTTGCCCGCAGTGGGTTGTTCACCTGCGAGCAGTTCATGGACGCGCTCTGCGAGTTGGGTATAACCTTTTAGCAGTTTATTGGATTTTTCGTCGCTCATTGCTCCACCTGTGGATTGCCGGATGAGAGGGGGCGGTCAGTCCGCGCTGGGCTCGCGCTGCTGGCGCGCCGCATAGGTTGTGTTGGCCTAATGGCCCGCCCGAGAGGATTCGAACCTCTGGCCTGTCCCTTAGGAGGGGACCGCTCTATCCTGCTGAGCTACGGGCGGATGCGCGGATTGTAACCGAATCGGCGACGAATGTGCGCGTTCTGCCAATAGGGGTGTTGCAAAAGTCCACCCAGGGCTTTACGAGACCCTTTCAAAGGGGCGCGCGCCCGGCATCACGCCCGAGCGGGGCGTTGCGCCACCATTGCTGATGGCTGGTCGTGTCTGCATCGCCCTGGTATTGTGGCTGCGGCGGCCGTGGTTGATCCGCATCGTGCGGGGTGATTTTGTCGAGAAACCCCCAGCTCTTGACCTTGGGAGTGTGGGCGAAGAGTGTCCAGGTGTCTGGCGTAGTTTCGAGAATCTGATGGAAATTCGAAATACGAATAATGTTCAGACGACCGGGCCGAATCTGTCGGATGGTGGTGTCGAAGCCGGTTTCAGGATTGAACCAGAGTAGGCGTTTTTCACGGTAACCGCCGCTCAGGCACAGCGCTGCGCAGAATTTCCACGGATGGTCATGCAAGGCGCGATCCCCATCGCATGCGACGAAACGATGCAAATAGAACGTCATGCCCAGAAACTGTCCGAGATAGTAACGTTCCAAATAGGGACGGTCATTGGAGTGGATCAGCCGGCATGGTCTGCCCGCTGAGAGTTTGTAGAGCAGTTTTTTTAGCATGGATCGATGGAGAGCGAAGGAAGGGGCGATTTTAGCGCTGTTGCGTGCTGATTGCCAAAGCACTCTATCGCAGAAACAAAGAGAGAATGAGCTATGCAGTGGATGAGTATTGCGTTGGGGGGGGCGCTAGGTGCCGTAGGCCGGTTTTGGGTTTCTAACCTGGTGTATGACTGGTGGGGCCGCGGATTGCCCTGGGGCACGTTGGCGGTCAATGTACTGGGCTCCTTTACCATGGGCCTGTTGGGCATCCTTTTGGTGGAGCGATTGGCGCTGAGCGCGCAATGGCGTGGCGTCATTCTGGTGGGTTTTCTGGGCGCGTTTACGACTTTTTCGACGTTTTCTCTGGAAACCTTTTATCTGATCGAGCAGGGGGAGCCGGTGAAGGCCGCGCTCAATGTGCTCATGAGTGTTGTTGCTTGCTTGTTTGCGGTATGGGGTGGGGTCATGATTGGGAGAGCGCTATGAAAGTTCTATTGGCCAGAATTTATGTGAGTGAATCGGATGCAATACATCAGCAGATTCTTGAACGTCTGCACGATGAAGAGCAAGTCAAGGGTGTCACCATGTTTCGGGCGGTTGCAGGATACGGCAGTTCGGGGGTTGTACATGCCAACTCCTTGGTGGATCTGTCATTGAATTTGCCGATCGTCATTGAATTCTTCGATACGCCCGAAAAGGTGCATGAAGTGATCGACAATCTGGACGGCCTGGTCAAGCCCGATCATGTGGTAATATTCGAGGGCGAAGCCTACTGACTCCCGAGCTCGCCGACCTAATGTGCTGGGAGGGTGTGTTGCTTGATATATTACTAGAGGCGTGGCATCACAGAAGCGCCCGAAGGGTTGCCCTGTCTGCATTCCTGGCGATATTACACGCCTTGGTAAGGGAACAATCATTCCCTGCGAAGTGCGCCTACGCAGACATGCAGACAGGACAATTGAGTCCGCCATTTTAAACTGGACGATGTACTAGTACACCGCCAAGCCCAAACTGTCTGTATCAGTGAGTCATCAAGGGGTTAGATGTGGTTTTGTTTTTATGAAT
>JANTGD010000050.1 GCA_024763135.1 Thiotrichales bacterium
TTCAGACTTTGTTCCTCATCTGCCTTGGTGGATTGTAGTGTCTCAAGTGATTCCACCTGCCCACGGCGCGAGGCATCGAGATCAGCCACTTGGTGCCAGTTCTGTTGCGCACAGGCATCAAGCATACGCTGGTTGACCTCGAGCAGCGCGTTGAGTTTTTCGGTTAACTCATTCATGAGGAGCGAAACTCCTGGCGTACCGATTCAGGAATATGACGCCACCCATCCTGCAAGGTAGCAACCAATGAGTGCACCTCATCCAAGGCGTCGATGTCATTGTGTAGATTGGCTTTTAAAAGTAGTTCTTTGATGTATTCGTAGAGGGCTTGCAAGTTCTCGGCGAGTTCTCCACCCTGTTCGTGATCCAGACTACCGCGTAGCTCTTCAATAATAGCGATGGCCTTGCTGATCATGAGTCCCTTTTCACGTATCGCCTGTTGCTGAATCAACCCCTTAGCATGATCCGTCTTTTCCAATACGCCCGAAAACAGCATATCGACCAATTTGTGCGGATCAGCATTCTCCAGTCCGCTGACGTTTCTGATTTCACGATAAGCATTAGCAGCATTGTTGTACGCGAACATGTTCTTCCTTTTCTGTTTTTCAAGTTAAATGGTTTGTAAAGACCCGACCCAACATACTCATCAATTAGCCGATCGCTGGATTATTGTCGTGCTCTCTGTGCGCGACAATCCGAGGTAACTACTCAGCTAGACCCTTGAAATATGTTAGCCCTGCGTTCAAAAATGGTCATTTACGCTTGTAAACTCACATTTTTCGCCTTGATCTGACGTATTTCAGAGACGATCTGAACAGTTACTGCATTTTCGACGACTCGCTGAGTAGTTCCCATCCGAGCAGGTTAAGTAGCGATCAATCGATGCATAAGTACTCGCAGGCTGTTACACCCTCACTCCAGGCCCTCGCTTTGAGGGCGAGGGAATGGTTGTACAAGAATTTATGCAGCGTTTGATACATCGGTTTTCTGTATCCGTTTTTTTATAGCTTCAACTTCAAATTTATCCACCAATGCTGGCCAGGCTCGAAAGTTGTTGCGCCATATAATTGCTGGTGGCCGACATTTGTGACATCAGGCTATCGAGTGCCGTGAATTCGTTCATATAGTTCTTCTCTACCAGATCCAGGCGATATTCAATGCGTGAGCGGTCACTCTCAAAGCGGTCTTTTTGTGCATTGAAAACATCAACGCGGTTGCTCAGTACGCCTTCGAGGTCAGTAAAACGCTCGACTCTTTCTACCATTGCATTGGCAAAGCCATTATCGGCAGAAAAGAAATCCAGTAATTTATAGATATCCTGATCCACAATTTGATTGAATTTTTCTTTGTCCAGACTCAATGCACCTTCCTTGTCGAAGGTGAGGCCAAATTCGAACGCAGTGCGGGTATTGCCCAATGCATCTTCGACCGAGGAAAAAAAGCCACTACGCAGCGTAGATTCCACGTTCAATAGTGTTCCTTCGCCCTGGAGATCGCCTTCCTTGAGCGTTTTCAAGGTGCTGCTGAGATTATTGTAGGCATCCACAAAAGCGCCCATGAGTTCCTGCATACCCGCTTTATCGGCTTCGGTGGTGACGGTGGTTTCTCCCGTCGCTTTGAGTTCCAGAGTCAGGCCCGGTACCACGTCATTGGGAGTGTTCGATGACGGCGTCGCGCGTATGCCGTCGACTTCAATTTCTGCATTCTGCGCAGGGGTTGTCTCGGTAAACCAATCCGTTGCAGTAATTTGAAAATCTGCGCCTGATTTGCGTGAGGTCAATACCAGATAGGATCCTGCTTCACCATTGACGATACCGGCGCTGATACCCGTATTTTCCGCAGAGCGGTTAATCGCATCCTTCAAATCGGCAAGGGTTGCACTGTCAGCATCGAGTTCAATATCGAAACTATCGCCGCCGACCCCAAAGCTATAGGTGCCGGGGGCAATCGCTGCATCGGGAGAGGCAAAGGCATTGGATGTCATGCGGTGGTTTGTTGCCAACGCGAGCACATTGATTTTGTGCATTTCTGAGGTTTTGACGCTGGTGGCCGTTGCAGTAGCCACGGACTTGTCACTGGAATTGGCGTTGTACTGGCCCAGTTTGACCTCATTGGTCAAGTCTTTTGTCGCAAATTTAAAATCTGACAAAGCACTTCTCAGACGCCCGATTGCACTGATTTTAACGTTCAGTTCTTGTTCTTTTTTATCCAGATCACGTAACGGTTTACGTTCGATGTTCATCAGGCTGGAAACGATTGAATTGACATCCATGCCTGTGCCTGCGGATGCTATTGCGGCCATAGTTCAATATCTCTTAATCTGTTATTACCATTTAGCAAAGCGTATACCAAGCTTGGAGCTAAAATTTGCCTGCAGTCACAAACCCGTCGAGACGGGAGTTGCGCTTATGCTTCTTCATCGAGCAGCAGTCCGTGTAACTGTGTGTCTGTTGCCAGACTCTCTCGAATGCTCGCTTTGATGCGGAGCAACTCTTCCTGGGGAAACTGTCGAACAATTTCATTGGTGCGTGTATCAATAATTTTAACAATCGAGGTGCCAGTCGTTTGATCAATCGTGAACTCTAAGTCTTCGGCTTGGGCATCGGCTAAAAATTCATTGAGGATTTCAACTGTTGGATTGCCGTTGATCGATTGCGGATCATTGAGTATGGGGAGGGTAGGAGAGGGCGACGCGAGGCCGTGTTGCCCTGGCTTTTCGGGCGAGGCCGAGGCGCCAGCTTGTGTACTGGTATCTTTAGGGCCAATTGCGGTACTGATGGTGTTGAATTCTACGCTCATGCCATGCCTCCTATATAAAGCAGCCCGGAGCATAAGCCCCGGGCAGACAGGCTTGTTATTATTATTGTTGAGCCATTCCCAGTGGTTTTTTTATTATTGTGTTCCCCTAATGGTTTGACCGATCCCTGGTTCGGTCAGGCTTGGCTGGGAATATGCCAGGCCTACGGTTTGTATACTGGCCTCCCGCCAATGGAGTTTGCTTAGCCCAGCAGCTGCAATACTCCCTGAGGTACTTGGTTGGCTTGTGACACCATTGCCGTACCGGCTTGTTGCAGTATCTGGGTGCGGGTCAGTTCTGCTGTTTCCTTCGCGTAGTCGGTATCCATAATGCGAGAGCGCGCAGCCTGTAGATTCTCATTGTAAGAATTGATATTCGCGATGACGGACTCAAAGCGGTTTTGCATGGCACCTAGCGTGGCACGGGCGGCGATAATGTCGTCGATATCTGAAGAAATTCCACTTGCCCCCGCAGGGTCGAGTACATCTGCTGCGGCTGCCGAGTTGCTAATATCGATTGTTCCAGTTGCCATGAGATCCGCATCGTAGGCACCTAATCCGGTGAGTACTGAATTGTTAATGTCAATGGTTTCACCTTTATTGGCACCGATTTGAATGGTGACGCTGCCTCCTGCGGAAAAGAGATTGTTACCATTAAATTCAGTGGTCTGGATAATGCGCGAGACTTCTTGGGTTAGCTGATCCACCTCTTTTTGCAGGTGACCTCTTTCGGTATCGCCCAGGGTGCCATTAGCCGATTGGACTGCCAGTTCGCGAACGCGCTGCAGGTTATTGGTGATTTGTCCCAGCGCGGCTTCAGCAGTTTGGGCCAATGAAATACCATCGTTGGCATTGCGTTCGGCCATGTTCAAGCCACGGATCTTGGATGTCATGCCTTCGGCAACAGCCAGGCCTGCAGCATCGTCTTTGGCGCTATTAATGCGCAGCCCTGAGGTCAAGCGCTCGATGGAGCGTGCCATCGATGACTGGGTGCCATTGAGATGACGTTGCGCATTGATGGACATGACATTGGTATTGATTGTGTTAGCCATTTTACCTTTCCTTCTAAAGTTCCTTTTTAAGGTGTGTATGGGTATGTTGACGAATCGCCAACATCAATTGGGTTCAAAAGGGTTATCGACCGAAACATGAGTTTCTGAAGAGGCCATTGTGATACCTGGATTAGTGGTGCTGGAGCCGCGATAACCGGGGAGCAAATTAGTAGGGGGTAATCTGAGTCGTTAACGTTTCGTACAACAATTCGCTGAGTGGGAACATTAAAAAACTTACAGTAAATAATTAGATAGAGTTATTTAGCGTGTTTGGGAGATCGATACTCTTGGGTAAAAATTGTCTTGATCGTATGCATTCTAATCGTAAGGTCGGTTTTGAAATCGTTTAAGAGGTATTTGGAGTCGCATAAAAAATGCCCGGGCGGTTGCCCGGGCATAAAGGTCATTTATTATTATTATTAACCAGTCTATTATTGTTATTATTATGCCTCCTGAGAGAGTGCGGTGCGGTTGACGATTTAAGACAACCGACTGATAAAATTCTCTTTTTAGAAAAGAGTGAGCGCCTTATAGCAGGCTCAGTACACCCTGCGGTGCGGCATTGGCTTGCGCGACCATTGCGGTGCCCGCCTGCTGCAGGATCTGCGCGCGAGTTAGGTTGGCTGTTTCCTTCGCAAAGTCGGTATCCATAATGCGTGAGCGTGCAGCCTGCAAGTTTTCTGAGTAACTGCCGATGTTCGAAATCACAGACTCAAAGCGGTTTTGTATCGCGCCCAGTTTAGCCCTCGCGCCGACGACGGAATTAATATCGTCTGTAATTCCTCCAGCAGAGGCAAGAACCGCTTCTGCACCACCTGAAGTCGATATATCGATGCTGCCGGTGTTTGCGACAGAGGCGATAGAGGTCATATCGGCTACACCACTGGAGATGGTGATGGTTTCTCCCTTGGTGGCACCGATTTGAATAGAAATATCGCTTCCCCCGCTAAAGAGCATTTTGCCATTGAATTCAGTAGTGGAAACAATACGCTGGTTTTCTTGAAGCAACTGATCGACTTCGGCTTGCAGGTGACCTCGTTCAGTGTCGCCGAGTGTACCGTTAGCGGACTGTACGGCGAGTTCACGAACGCGCTGCATATTGTTGGTCATTTGGCCCAGGGCGGCTTCGGCAGTTTGAGCCAAGGAGATACCGTCGTTGGCATTTCTTTCTGCCATGTTTAATCCACGGATTTTAGAAGTCATGCCCTCGGAGACGGCCAGACCTGCTGCGTCGTCTTTCGCGCTGTTGATTCTCAAGCCGGAAGTCAGGCGTTGAATGCTGTTCGCCATCGAATCCTGACTTTTGCTCAAGATACGCTGGGCGTTGATGGACATGATATTAGAGTTGATAGTCTGTGCCATCTTCAAATCCTCTGAGTTAAATTATTGTTTTGTTGTTATGTTTGGAGGTTGCTCTTTGCGGCAAGTACTGTCCTCCTCACGGAAGGTTATCGGAGCATACAGGGTAGGATTTAGTCTAAATTTCAGGAAACGGATAAAGTGGTAGAATCGAGGATTAAGCGGTTGAATTGGTATTTGAGGAAGTTCTGATCAATTCATAACATGGCATCTTGCGGCGCAAAATGGCCCACTTCTGCGTTGCGGATCTTTGCAATAGCGAGCTATTACCTGCGATCCGCACCTTGAACTGGACGATCTTTCACCACAATCTGCTCGTGCCAGAATTAATCAGCAATCCCTTGAAAGGGAGCAAAATGCTTTATCGGTTGAGGCTCTTTGAAACGAAGAACATAGGAGAGAACCATACGGTTTTTCAGTGTACGGTGAATCGCCCTTTTTGTAATCCATCGTTGCATAAATTCATGCACAATCATGCTCTCGACCTCAAACAGAGTGGCGGTGAGGGGCTGAATACTTGTAAGAACTTGTGCAACGATCATAAGGCCAAACGTTTTAGTTGATCGTTTGCCACGATCATGCAGCCAGACAGTGCTAAATACGACAGGCTCTCAGGAGTCGAGAGAACGGTGGGTGGGTAAGCATTTCTTTTTGGGTAATACTATGGTACCGGGTTAAAAAGCGAACAATTCAGAGCAAAGCCTCTTGCAGCGCGCCCCCAGGGGTTACGGGACAAAGCGCGGCTCGTCGATAATGGCCCGCTCCGTTCCAAGCGGCGTTACATCCGGGGCGTTCCCCAGGGGCGAGTCTCAGGACACTCATTCACGATGTTGCACCGGTTTGACGTTAAAGGAGTTTGCCTGTGCCGGTCGCCTTGTGTCTGAGTACCCCGAGACTCGCTGAATGCGGGTTTACAATGGCGTGTGTTAGTAAGGTTTAACTGCTGTGCTGCAAGCTTGCCGGGACAGAACGGTGGCTTTGATCAGATGACGAAAGGGCTAGTTCCCATTCCTGCAAGTGGTCCTCGAGAAGGTAGTGCTCGAATACCCAGTCTCTCAGTTTGTCCCCGGCTGTGGTGAGCGCTTCCGGATCTGCCAATGCCGCGCGAATTGCTTGAATCCATGCCTCTGGCTCATTGGGTACCCGTGTGACGGGTACATGATTGGTACGGTAGGGGTAGATATCGGAGCAGATTACAGGCCAACCCATCGCGCCGTATTCGAGTAGTCTGAGATTGCTCTTGGCTTCGTTGAATGCATGCAGTTCCAATGGCGCGATCGCAAGGTCGAGATTCAGGCTCGCCATGGTCTGCGGATAACGATCCATGGAGACGAAATCGATAAATTCATGTACATATGGTTTGATTTCATCGGGACACATGCCCATAAAAACCCATTCGACGTCATTGGCTAATGTTTTCACCACGTCAAAAACAATTTCCAGGTCACCCTGATGCTGCTGCGCGCCTACCCAGCCCACTCGGGGTTTGGTACTGAACCGACGTTGCGACGTCAGTCCAGTCCAACGTGCTTTTGCCAAGCGGTTTGGAATAACGACGATGTCATCGATTAAATGGGCATAGGCTTCTGCCAGCGGTTGCGTCGAAACAATGAGACGATTGCATGCATTGAGTAACCGTCGCAATCGGGATCTTGCATCACGGAAATGACGTTTGTTGTTGGTATATGAGGCACTTTTCTCCGGTATTTCGGTGATCAAGTCATCCAAAGAACAAACCCGCTGCATCGATGGTAGATACGTTGCAACCTCCTCCAATAGCGTGAGCTGCATGTCATCGATTGCAGCCTGTACAACGAGCGTATCGGGTTGTAATCGGCTGATTTCCGTAAGGCTGATAGAACGCTTTCTTGAAGTGCTGAGTCGGTTGTATTCACATTGCTGCAAACCGGCATCGCTCAATGCGTCGAAAGGCTGTATCACCCGGTATTCCCCGCTGCCGCCGCGAAGCGGAATTCCCAGTACTCGGGGACGATCGTGGAAATTAACGTCCCAGTTTCTTGGGAGACCGTTTGCCACACCAAAGCCTGTGCTCGCAAGTTCCAGGTTAGGATTATAATTGGGATCATCGGCTAAGCGTGGCAACCAGGATTTCAGCAGTGAAGCACGTTCCCGTTGCCATTGGGCAATTCGCTTCAGCTGGCGTTGGGTGTTTTCGATGTCGTCTTCTCTCGCTTCGAGTTGCTCATGTTGAACTATCGTTGCATAGGGCGTCCAAACATGTTTGTAACCGAGGTCTGTGAGCTTCAAACAGAGGTCGACGTCGGCGTAGTGCAGGTCATAGGTTAATTCTGTAAATCCACCTGCTTGTTTGAATAGGTTGGTTGCGATCATCATGCAGTTACTGCTAATGGCTGAGTAATTTTGATCGACTTGGGCGCGGTCCATATAGCCCCGATCCTTGAGGGACCAAGTCTTATCAAAGGCGCATCCCGCAGCGTTGTCGCGTCCCAGGATGAGCCCCGTCTGTTTGAGTTGGGCGCTCTCTGGGTAGACAATGCGCGGTCCCACCACTGCAATTTCTGGTCTTGCTGCATGGTTGAGCAGCCGACTGAGCCACTGCGGCTGAATGATTTCTGAGCTGGCATCAAGAAACGTAAGGTAGGTTCCCCGAGCGATGCGAGCGGCGGCATTAGCCAGACGGGAAATACTATATTCCGTGGTGATTGAGGAAAATCTGAGTCGATCGCCGTAGCGTGTTTCGAGTCGCGATGTTACCGTTTCAATTTCAAGATCTTCGCTCTGGGGGGCGGAGATGATGACTTCAAAGTTCGTATAATCCGTTTTTTGAAATATTGAGTCGACGCAGGACTCAAGAAATTCGGGCCGATTCGTACTTAAGACGATCAATGACACTTTGGGTGTCTCTGCAAATTCGTATACAGTACGCAAAGTACCAGGCAGATAGCCAGGCTCAACCGAGGCCTGGCATCCTAATCGTTTTAAATGTTCCTGGACACTTTGTCCTAGCTGTCGCTCATCGATTGCCAATGCGGCGGCAGGTGCGGCATGCCATAGTACATCAGCAATATGCCCGATGCCTTCATCGCCATAGGTTTCATAGATTCTCAGGGCAAGATCGTGGGTCTCGAGCCCCGGCAGAGCGGGTACACCTCCCAAAGACTGTAGCACTTTCCGGCGAAAAAATGCCGTGTTACCGAGGTAAGGGAGGGCGCGAAGGAGATCAAGATTAATATCTGGCTTAAAAGCTGGATTGATCTTCTCTCCGTCTGTGTCGAACTCATCATGATCCGTGTAAACGCAGTGCCAAGCATTGTTTAAGTTGGCATAGTCGCCTATTTGCAATAATGTGTGAGGTTCAAAGGTCGTGCCGGGCCGCAACAAAGCAACCCAATCGGCTTCTACAATCGCAATGATTTCGTTTAACAGGGCGTGGGGATCTTGCATCTCTGCGCAGTGGATCCAGTCCAAGGCAGGTGTGTCATTCCACAGCGTGTCAGGAGACGGTGTTTCTGCAATGACGCTCAAACGCCAGGTTGGGTACATTTGAGCCGCGATCGATTCTAGGCTGTTAGCCAGTAGCGGTTCTTCGCCAGTGAGCACAAACATAATCAGGTGAAAAGATGGTTTCTTTTGCCACTGCAACATCATACGTTCAGCAAACAGCTGACCATCGATTTCTCTCAAGGCGTGATTATGTATCCAATCCTGATACCGAATATTATTGATTTTTACTCTGAGTTTTTTTCTAAGCTCTAGGTATGCATCATTTTCCGGAGCTTCTTTTAGAGCGTCGCTGAGTAAGGCCACGCTAAGTTCGGCGTGCTTCACTTGCTCATCGGTGGCTTTGATGTCGGAAATGTTATCTAGATTAGCAAGTATCTTATTGCCGATCGCGTAAAAAAATTCGGTACGATCCTCCACACTTAGTTTTGGATGACGGTGCGTGGTGATCACTTTGGCAATCGTGGGCAAGCATGCACCGGTCAACCGGGTGGCATCGAGTGCTTGTTGGAGCAGGGTGTTGTCTGATTGGTTCGATTGTGGTGGGCAATAGTCTATACCCCATGATCTAAGCAATTTTTTACGTTGCTGTTCTGTGTTTTCATTGTTGCTGGGGTAACGGTTATATAGCTTCTGGTAAAGCTCGGGTAGATTTTTACGCTCCCGCGTGAGCATATGATCAGCGGAAGATTGGTTTTTGCTGAAATAGACTTCCACCGTTTGTTTAGGTAAGTGTTCGAAGTCTGTAACTCTCGCCATTTTCAAGAGCATATCCCAATCTTCCAGAGCCGTCAGTTCAGGATCAAAAAAACCAACTTTTTCAATAAGCGCTCGACGATGCAACCAAGTATTGACCGGAATAAAATTAGCAATATTCAAGCGTTCCTTAGAAAAGGAAATACCAGAATAAGGGCTATATCGTTCGTTTCTAGACCTTGGGCCATCCGGGCTGTTTTCGGGCAAATAAATTGCCTCTGAGTATATAAATTCCGCTGTTGAGTTTTCTAGCGCACTTACGAGTGTGGTCAAGTGCTCAGGGAGAAACCGGTCATCATCGTCCAGATAACAAAGTAACTCCCCTTGAGAGGCCCAAATACCCGTATTTCTGGCTGCAGATAGTCCTTTGTTGCTGGAGTGGCAGAGGTATTTGATACGTCCCTTAGGATCGATCTTAGATACGAGTTCATGTACATCTTCTCCGGCATCGTTTACGACAATAGCCTCCCAGTTGTCATAGGATTGACTCACCAGTGATTGAAGTGCCCTCTGGAGTTTTTCAGGCCGGTTCATTGTGGGTACGATGCAAGAGACGAGCGGCCGGCTTGGTCGTATCAATTCGCTGCTGTGCTGTGCCGCAGAAGATGCATTATCGTTCAGCCTCATTGCCTCGACTATTTCCAGCAACAGGATATTGTTGGGATGTTTTGTTAGGCAATCGAGCGCTCGCGCCTGATTTTCAGGACCGCTGTTTCTAAGTTGTTCCTGGGCCCAATGCTGATGCGCCAGATCGAAAATATCTCTATGATGAAAAATTATATGCGCAAAAACCTCATTAATCGATGCTAAGGTCATTGATACCATGCTTTGTTCACGGTTTCGATATAGGAACAATGGCCGGCTAAGATGATAAGAACGACAGCCATGTTTGGCCGCAGCCAACCAAAAGTTCCAGTCTTCTCCTCCAAGAAACATTGCCGGAGAATAACCGTTAACTCTTTCCCAAACTGACCTACGATATAAGGAGCAATAATCGTGTACATTACCTTTTTTTAAGGTATCTAGACTGGATTGTGCTTTGACGTGAATGTGGTCGTGTAGACCGAAGTTTTGTTCATCGACGTAAACGATATCGATTTTCGGTTGTTGTTCGAGTATCGCAATGGTTTCTTCGAGAAAGGTAGGTGCAAGCTTGTCATCTGCGTCAAGTGGAAGAATGTAACAGCCTACGCTTTCTCTGATTCCAGTATTGCGCGCTTCCGCCAATCCGAGGTTGCTCTGTTCAACCAGGCGGATAGTGCATGAGGCATATTTATGGATAAGTCGTTGAGCCGTTTCGGTGGTATGATCTGTACTACCATCATTGACGATAATGCATTCCCAGTTTGGAAAGCTCTGGGACACGACACTAGCTACGGAATCTTCGAGAAACTCAGCTTGGTTGTAACAGGGAATTATAATTGATACCTTGGGGGTATCTGTATTTTTTTTTAAAGGTAAACTGATCTCTTGATGGCAGGCATTAGGGGTAAAGTCATGTAACGCTTCGATATCGACTCGGTAGCCTAATGAAAATTTTTCTGCAAGAACTTCGGGCCCCGAGTCATCGCTTGTTCCGGCGCGATTGTTGAAGTCATTTTGTACCTTGTTGATTGGTGCGCAGAAAGCGATTGATTCATTCGGGCACAGCAAATGACTAAAAATATCAGCTAATTGAGGGGCAACGGCTGAGAGTGCTGCTTCGAGAGTGTTCGGGTTCTTGTAGTCTAGTTTCGCCAATAGCGGTAACAGTAATTCTGTACGGTAGATCGAGCTTGATACTTCCAATGGATATGCAAAGTCACAGTCTTCAGTCGGCCACTCGAAAATATTTAAATCATTAGTGAGCGGCATTAGCTGAGGAATTGATTGTTCGCGATCCAGAGAATAACAGTAGGTAGTATTACGGCCTAAGCGTAAAGAGGCGCCAATTAAGGTAGGTTCGGCGCTCAGAGGCTCTATAAAGTGTTGTATTGAAAAATCTTTGACAAATAGGCAGTCATCGACTAGAAACAGTACGTGTTTTGAGTTCTGAATCAATGATATTAAATCATTTTTGAATGCAAACTCGCGAACAAAAGCTACGTCAGGATATTGTTCTGCTATCTCCTGGTAGTGTCGTTCCATCTCCTCGTTGCTGGTTGTATATAAAACATTGAGTTTGACTGAGCCAGCATTTTCACAACGTGCCTTAAAGGATGCAATAGTAGCCTCCAGTTGCAATGGGCGATCCTTAGAGAAAATTACTCCCGAGGTTGTCGCTACATCAGTGGTGCTGTTATCTTTTGAGCTATGGATTACGGTTTGGGGATGTCCCTCGGAGGGTATTTGCGTTTCGGTTTCTTTAAGCTTGACTGCATCAACATGATAACCAATGGTAAATTGGTCGATCAGGCTGTGTTCTTCGAGTTGAAATAAATACTGCGGTAACCAGTCGGCTAATAATCGACGCACAAAATCGGTGTCTTTACGATTCAGTAGCTCGCTTTCGGGAATCAAATGCGCAGCCCGAACACATTCTTGCGCCAATAAATGAAAAAATCCTCCATTGGGGGTAATTTCTTGTATTCCCAGGCCAAACTTTCCGCCGAAAGTTCGATACCATTCAGGCGTATAGCCACCATAGTAATGATAGGGCAGTTGATGCAAACCAGAGCCTAGGGGAGCCGTTATCAGCAGACGCCCGCCGGGTTTTAATATTCGACTCATTTCGCGTAATGCTTCAATTGGCTCCGGGACGTGTTCCAATACTTCTGTACAGAGAATCACGTCGAAGCTGGCGTCGGGCACGGGAATACTGACGATATCTGATGAGTAGTCGATAGTGCCGTACTGGGACTTTCCTCCCAGTTTTATGCCTTCGTATTTTTCAAAGTCATGGGCTTTGTAGTCGCAGTGCGAAAACAGACTACGATAAGGACAGGTGCCTGCACCAACATCTAATACTTTAGCACCCGCTGGGATTGACCGCGCTTTTTCTATAACCCACTGATCCCGATCTCTTTGATTGAAGTCGTATAGATAATCTTGGGGAACTTTTTTTGCGAGAGTGGGTAGAGATGTGGACAGAGGGCTGTTTTCTTCAATACGTTGAGGTATATTTGACGGCGCTTGAGAGTGGTCGTTCTCCAGAGCGGTCCGAAGACTTTTTTTCCACGTTGCAAGCGTTGTAGTTTCTGAGGGTGCGACCATGCTGTTTGCCAGTAAATCGTCAGCTGAGCGAAGCAAAATTTCTCGCTCCAGATTCTGCGTTTTACGCGCCACCGCATTGACGTTTGACAAGAAGGGTTCGTGCGGCCAAGACCAGCTTTTAATTTCTACGGGAGCGAAACCCATTTTGCTTAAGGTTTCTTCAAAGCGCTCGGGGTACCAAAGATCTAAATGGTAAGCCCAGGGCGCAGACTGATCGCCTGCCAGATGCCGAGTGATACCACTCTTTACTTTCGCAGTAACGTCTGACAATAAGGTCCGCGCACATCCCATCAAGTCTGGGGTCTCGATGTGTAACACCCCGCCGATCTTGAGCCATTCATGCCACTGTATGAGTAAAGCCAAAGCTGTGGCGCGGTCAAAATGCTCAAAAACGTGGTGTAATCGAATTTCATCGACACTACCTTTAGGAAAATTCAATTCCATCAGGTTTTCGAAATAATCGGCTTTTACAGTCATTACATTGTGTGCATCTTGTGGGTAGTCAACATTGATGTAACCGTCGAGATATTGCTCTCCGCAACCCAGGTGCAAGCGTAATGGTTCACCACGTTTCCAAACGCCGGCATTGCTAAGCTGATCAAGCGTGCTAGGGCCTGTGGGATGAGAAGGTGGCATAGTAGCGGCTTGTATGGATGAATCACTTGGTACTGTTTTCACAGACATCATTGACTGTGCAACATTTGCCTCTTTTTCAGCCAACTCCATTTCCCCTGCAGCTAGCGCGGCCTGTGCGAGGTAGTAGTGCACGCGCCAATGATCGAGACCCAGCGTTATGCTGCGTTGAAATGACTGAATAGCTTTACGAGAGTCGCTCTCTTGATGCTGTATCAATCCTTGCCACAGACAATAGTGCTGTCCCAATCCCAACGTTTCGTCTCTTGTAAAGCGTTCAGCCAGAGTCAACAGTTCGTGACGTTCTGCACCTTTAGCATGCGCAATAATTTGCTCGGCCTGGAGCAGATCTTCTATCTCAATTTCAGCAGAGTCGAGCACTCGGCTAACCGTACATGCGCGTACTACTTCTGAAACGTTTATCCCTGTATCCTCTACATATGCGAGTGCGACGTCACCAAAAACGTAGAAATTGTAGTTCGGATCAATGTCCAATAGTGTTCGATAGATCTCGATGAGCGTAGGGTAGCCATGTAAAGAGGAGTTTTCTGGCAAATTCTGTGTGACAGGTTGAAACAATCTGAGATCATCGATCAGGACGACAAAGTCTGTTCTACCGGTATTCTTGATGGCATGCAATTCTTCGAGGATTGGCGTGTTTTTCATCCCCTTTGCAGTCACACCTTCGCTGTAGTGGGCGTCAAGCCAAAGAAGTCCTCGTCCGGAGGATTCCGCGAGCAAAGCTGGCAAGTGTGTTGCGGAGTCCCCATGATGCACCCGGACATTTCCATAGTGTTTAAAACGAGCACTTGCCTTTTCATGGAGCTCTTTGCTTAATTCGATGCTTTCTACTTGATTGAAGACCTGTCGTGCAATGTCAACGGTATCTCCCATAAACGTGCCGGTTTCGATAAAGGTGTTCAGGTGAAACAGGCTTTGGAGTTCCTCCAGAAAATCAGCAGATAAGTTACCATCGGTCGTTTTTACTGGACGGAGTGAAAGAGTGCGTGGTGAATCGGTGATCATAGCAATGGCTCCATGCCTAATCGGTTGCGCTTTTTTGGCTTGAGATTGGGTGTTCCGTCTACCCTATCTGGATGGACTGTTTAGTGACTATGTTACCCGGCAGGCGTGCTTAGCGGGTGTGCAATGTATAGATTTCGGGTTTGATGGTATCGGGAGACAACTAAAGTGTAATTGAAATCACAGGTGTTGGGGGTAGTCGCGTTATTTGCTTTTTTCCATCGGTAACGACTCAGCTAACCCCTGAAATGCGGCAGCTCTGGTTTAACCTAAAAACCTCAGTTGGGCGCAAAAAAGACGCGTAAGATATTGGTGTGGATGGTGAATCGGAAAAACTCGTGGTCACCTTATTGGTGATGA
>JANTGD010000051.1 GCA_024763135.1 Thiotrichales bacterium
ACGCCAGCCTGGGTGCCCGTCAACCACTCGCCTAATTTCAGCGCTGCGAGACCAATGGGGCCAAAGGTAAAAGGATTGCTAATCCATACTAACGCTGCAGCAATTGGCAGATTGACGCGAAAATAGATAGCCAGCAGCGCCGCGACCACCATTTGTGAGGGAGCGGGAATGAACACCATGAACAGACCAATGGCGACGGCGCCCGCTACGGAATGCCGGTTGAGATGCCAAATATTGGGATCGTGCAGCCGATCTTTCAGTGGACCCAACCATTTTTGTTGTTTGACCGTATGCGGTGCCGGGACGAAACGCCTGAGGAATTTCCGTGGCATGGTCTTGCTGCTGTGGCCTGTTCTTGGGAAGGGTAATTTCTGACATTTCGACTTAAATCTCAACAGAAAATCTTTGAGCTTGCAGGTTTTTTTAAACTCTCTTGACTTATGCCACGTTAAAACTGCCACACAGATCTAACCCCGGACCGCGTTGATTTTGATAATGCAGGCATGTTGTTGCGTGCACTCATGTTTCTGATTGGCGTTTTCGGGCTTTATCGGCTGCCAGAATTACCGGCGCTATGGCCGTGCCTGCTGGTGCTGATCTTGCTGTTGCCCGCACTGCTGTATATCAAAACGCCGTGGCAGCTCCCTTTGTGGGCCATTTTGGGATTCTGCTGGGCCGTGCTGCAGAGTGCAGCCTTGCTCGATGCACGTTGGCCCGTCGATGACTCGGGAAAAGAGGTCGTCGCCACAATTGAAGTGGTGGGCATCCCGAAAGTCGCACCTCGCCGCAGTAAATTCGAGGCGCGGGTGTTGGCGCTGCACAACGATACTCACCCGTTGAAAGGAGCACGTATCCGGCTAAGCTGGTATCGCGATGCGCCCGCTCTGGAACCGGGACAGATTTGGCGCTTGCGGCTCCGCTTGAAGGCACCGCGTGGTTTCAGCAATCCAGGTAATTTCGATTACGAACAATGGCTATTTCGGCACAACATTGCCGCCACTGGCTATGTACGCAAAGACCCCCAAAATCAGCTGGTGGGAGAGTCTCGCTGGAGTCTCGATCGTTGGCGCGCGAGATTCGCAAAGCAGTTGATCGATGCAGAGTCACTGCAACAGCCCGGAATCCTCAAGGCCTTGTTAATTGGTGATCGCAACGATGTCAGCCCAGCGCAGTGGGACATGCTGACCCGCACCGGCACCAACCACCTGTTGGCGATTTCCGGATTACATATTGGACTGGCGGCCAGCCTGGGCTATCTTCTGGCGCAGGGACTCTGGCGCCTATGGCCTATGCTTTGCCTATGGTATCCGCGGCAGCGGGCTGCGGCATTGTTCAGTCTGCCGCCCGCGGTAATCTACGCCGCGCTGGCTGGTTTTTCCATTCCCACCCAAAGAGCATTGCTGATGCTCAGTTTGTTCTGTCTGAACATTCTTGCGGGGCGGCGCCAGCATCCGTTGAACGTGCTCGGCTGGGGTCTGTTGGGTGTTTTGGTGTGGGATACTAAAGCGGTGCTCGATCCAGGGTTTTGGTTGTCGTTTACCGCAGTCACTGTGATCTTTCTGCTGAGCACCTTCCATCCTGCGAAAAATCGTTGGCACGCTGCGTGGCGCGTGCAGTTGGCACTTTCACTATTGCTCGCGCCTTTGACGCTCATCTTCTTTTCGCAGGCGTCTGTGGTTTCTCCGCTGAGTAATCTTCTGGCTGTTCCTTACGTGAGCATCGGCGTGGTACCGGTACTTTTGATCGGTGCGATAACCAGCTTTGTCTACACGCCCCTCGCCAACGCGCTGTTGCAGCTGGCTGATAGTATGCTGGCGGTTTTTTTTCGTGTATTGGCATGGGCCGCAGAGCTCGATGGCGCGGCCTGGCACCAGGCTTTGGGGGCACAAGCATGGCTAGCGGGTGCAGTACTGTTCTGGTTATTGCTGTGGCTACTACCCAGAGGGTTGCCCGGCAGACTCTTACCCCTGGTGCTGCTGATTCCCTTCGCCTGGGGTCAGCCTCGTTTCGCTGCCGGTCGCTTTGATATCATCGCCTTGGATGTAGGGCAGGGGCTGTCTGTCGTTGTGGAAACCGCGCAACACACACTGGTCTACGATACAGGACCTTCGCTGGGACAACATACGGCCGCCGAACTCGTGTTGATTCCTTTTCTCCAATTCGAGCAACGCGCCCAGATCGATGCCCTGGTTGTGAGTCATTCGGATGATGATCATGCCGGTGGCGTCGCCGATCTGCTGCGTGCCGAGATAACGCACACGGTCTATTCGTCGGTGGATCACCTGCCTCACAGCCGGCGTACCCCACAGCCTTGTGTCGCAGGTCAGCATTGGAGCTGGGACGGGGTGAACTTCGAGTTTCTGCACCCGGACTCCGCTTGGCGCGGCAAGGACAATAACCGCAGCTGCGTATTGCGCATCAGCAATGCTGCGGGCAGCGTCCTACTCGCGGGTGATATTGAACGTAGCGCAGAAGCGCATCTGCGCCAGACACAGCGCGAAAAACTGCGCAGTGACGTACTTTTTATGCCACATCACGGGAGTTTGACTTCGTCCACCTCAGCATTCATCGATGCGGTGGCGCCCCATTATGCGATTGCCTCCGTGGGCTTTAGGAATCGCTTTGGGTTCCCCAAACCGGAGGTCCTGCAACGGTATACCGCACGTGGGATAGAGGTCTTGCGAACCGACTGTGGGGGCGCTGTTCGCATGCGCTTCGACCGCCCTGCAGAATCGCCATCGATTTTCGCGTACCGGCCTGCGCATTGCAGAGTGTGGTCCGGTACAGATTGTTTAGGAAGCTGCTCGTCACTGCAAGCCCAGGCCAAAGGGCGCTGATCTACGGCGTGTCAGCCTGGCAATGACTAAGACAATCCAGCGTCATGTGAGGCAGGAGAAACTCTAGTTACGTCAGTCTCTGCATAAGCGCGCGGTGTTCTCGGAAAATCTCTTAGCGGAGAATCACTACCGGGCCGCTAAAAATGCAAACTGGGCGGGCAGTTTCAACATAGCGGATTTCTCCAGGGCTGCGAAATCCGCTATGATACGCGCCGTTCTATCCTAAGACAGTGAAGTCAAAGATGTTTGAATTGGTAAAAGCAGGTGGTTGGCTCATGGTGCCGATCATTGCATGTTCTATTGTGGCGCTGGCCATTATTATCGAACGTTTCTGGAGTCTAAGACGCGATAAAGTCATTCCTGACCAGCTCGTTGGAAAAATCTGGCACTGGGTACAGCAGAAACAAATGACGGCTGAGCGCCTCAGAGACCTCAAAGAAGGCTCTCCTTTGGGAAGGATTCTGGCGGCGGGCATTGTCAACGCCAATCAGCCACGTGAGATCATGAAGGAAAGCCTGGAGGACGCGGGGCGTCACGTGGTGCTGGATCTCGAGCGCTATCTCAATACCTTGGGAACTTGCGCGGCCATTACCCCCCTGCTCGGTCTGCTGGGTACCGTGGTTGGTATGATTCAGGTGTTCAGTGTCATTACCGCAGTGGGCGTCGGGGATCCCGGCCAGCTCGCGGGTGGAATATCCAAAGCGCTGATTACCACAGCGGCGGGAATCAGCGTCGCCATTCCCAGTCTGTTCTTCTATCGTTATTTCCGTGGTAAGGTCGATGAATTGATCGTGGACATGGAACAAGAGGCACTGAAACTGGTGGATGCATTCCACGGTAACGCAAACACTGACAAGAAATTAGGCCAGGCGGCATGAAGTTCAGAGCACGATCGGATGAGGAGCTGAGCATCGGCCTGACACCTCTGATCGATGTGGTCTTCATTTTGCTGATCTTCTTTATGGTCACCACGACCTTCGATCGCAGTTCCGAACTCAAGATTGACCTGCCCGAAGCAAGTGAAGAAACACCTCAGGAGAAGGGCAAGATTCTGGAGATCGCCATCGATGCCGATGGTCAATATTTCGTCAATCAAGTCCGTGTGATCAGCAACAAGCCACAAGCGCTTTATCTAGCGCTGCGCAAGTTTGTGGGAGACGACAAAACCATCCCGGTCATTATCAAAGCCGATGCGCGCACGCCGCATCAAGCCGTGGTGACGGCCATGGATACCGTAGGCCGCATTGGTTTACGGCGGATGTCAATTGCCACCAGCTATTCACAATAATTCGGTGGGCTGGTATTGCATCTCTAGTGTGCCATTGAGTCCCACCGCATTGCTGTCACAGGTGTGCGCACCTCACTCCAGCGCATGAGCGCAACGCAGGGTATCTACCGCCGCCTGGCGGGTTACAGCTTTCGTCATTGGCAATGGCTTGCGGTGGCCGTTGCCGGGATGGTGGTGACTGCGGTCAGCGAACCTTCTTTTGCCGCCTTGATGAAACCGTTGCTCGACGGCAGTTTCGTCGCGCGCGACCCCCAGGCAATCCGTTGGGTGCCTGCCTTACTGATTCTCATCTTCTTCCTTGCAAGTATCGCAAGTTTTATCACCAATTATTTTATGGCGCGCGTGGGCCGCGCGGTCATCAAGCAGATTCGCGACGAACTCTGCGCCAAATACTTGCGTCTGCCCACAAGTTACTATGACGGTACCAACAGTGGTCAGCTGATTTCCAAAATGACCTTTGATGTGGAGCAAGTCGCCGAGGCCGCGACCACGGCTATCACGGTATTGGTTCGCGATACTCTGACAATCATTGGTCTGCTCGGTTGGATGTTTTATCTGAGCTGGCAACTGACTTCGAGTTTTATACTTGTTGCACCCTTGGTGGCGGTGATCGCAGGCTGGGTCACCAAGCGGTTTCGCCGCATCAGCCAGCGCATTCAGGCCTCTATGGGAGATGTGACACACGTCGCTCAGGAATTGATCGAAGGGGAGCGCGTGATCAAGGTGTTTGGCGGGCAGCAGTATGAACAGTCGCGCTTCAGCGATGCCAATGAACACAATCGGCGCCTGAATCTCAAGCTGGCCGCCACGCGTGCCGGTGCCGCCCCGGTGTTGCAGTTTCTCGTTGCCGTCGTTCTGGCGGGGATTATTCTGTTCGCCACACAACAACGCTTCCACGAACAAATCTCCGTTGGAGCATTCATGTCGTTTATGACAGCCATGATGTTGTTATTACAGCCTGTTCGCCGGCTGGCCAATATCAATGCCACCATCCAGCGTGGGATTGCCGCAGGCGAGAGTTTATTCGAAATCCTCGACATGAGTGAGGAAGAAGATCCCGGCACGTTGAGCCTCACCGGCGCCAGGGGGGAAATCGAATACCAGCACGTGGCATTTCGCTATGGTCCGGACAAGCCTGTGCTCGACGATATCACACTCAACATTCCCGCAGGTCAGACCTGCGCATTAGTCGGGCGCTCTGGGAGTGGTAAAACGACGCTGGTCAATCTACTGCCTCGTCTGTACCCTCTTCAGGCAGGTCAGATTCTGCTCGATGGTGTCGACATCAATCGCCTGTCACTCGCGAGCCTGCGCGATCAAATCGCCTATGTGGGTCAGCAGGTCACTCTGTTCAATGACACCGTGCGCAACAATGTTGCCTATGGTCGACTGAGGGATACCCCCGAAGCTCGCGTCATCGAGGCATTGCAAATGGCTAACGCACTGGAATTTGTGGAATCTCTGCCGCAAGGATTGGATACACAGATCGGGGAAAAAGGGTTGTTACTTTCAGGTGGGCAACGCCAGCGTTTATCGATTGCGCGTGCATTGCTGAAAAATGCACCGGTGCTGATTTTCGATGAAGCGACCGCGTCTCTGGACAATGAGTCGGAGAAAAAGATTCAAGCCGCGATGGAAACTCTATTGGCGGGTCGCACGACATTGGTCATTGCCCATCGACTTTCCACAATCAAGAATGCTGATATGATCGTGGTGTTGGAACAGGGAAAGGTCGTAGAGCAGGGTACGCATGAAACCTTGCTGGCGCACCAGGGCGTATACGCGCATCTTTATGCATTGCAGTTTGCGTAAGCAGTAGTTTCTGCATGGCATAATGGCGATACTTTCAATCGACCGGACGTGTTTCAATTAACGCATGCTTGATCTCACCCGCCATTGGTATCGCAACGGTCCCGGTGCTTTTTTGTTGCTTCCGCTGACTGGACTCTATTGCCTGCTCGCCCAGCTACGACGCCGCTGGCTAATGCCCCAAGCCAAGCCCTTACCGCAAGGGGTAAAGCTGATCATCGTCGGTAATATTACCGTGGGCGGGACAGGCAAGACGCCAATGGTCATTTGGCTGGCGGAATATCTGCGCGCCCATGGAATGCGGCCAGGAATTGTGAGTCGCGGTTACGGAGGCAAACACGACAAACCCCTTCTGGTCACCGCCAACAGCGATGCGCGCAGTGTGGGCGATGAGGCGGTGGTGATTGCGCGGCGCACCGACTGTCCAGTGTGGGTCTGCCGTGATCGTCCTGCGGCCATTCAGGCGCTACTTGCAGCCTATGACGTGGACATCATCGTTGCTGACGATGGACTCCAACACTATCGGATGCCACGGGACATCGAAATTGCCATGATTGATGGCGCGCGGCGTTTTGGCAATGGCCTGTGCCTTCCTTCGGGGCCACTGCGGGAACCTGTCTCGCGTTTACAGGAAGTCGATTTTCGGGTCGTCACCGGCAGTTTGGTGGATGAAGGCGAATACAGCATGGAAATCGTCGGTGAAGAGTGCGTCAATCTGCGTAGTCCGGCCAAACGCATGCCGCTCAAAAACTTGGACGCCAGTGAAATTAACGCGGTGGCCGGGTTAGGCAATCCTTCACGATTCTTTTTCAAACTCGAGAGCGCCGGCCTGGAAGTCAATCGGCGTATCTTCCCAGATCATCATAAGTACACGGTTGAAGATTTTCGCTACGATAACGCGCATCCTATCGTCATGACTGAGAAAGATGCGGTAAAATGCTCAGCGTTCGCGGACGAACGGTTTTGGTATATTCCGATTCGTGCGAAACCTGAACCGGCTTTTGCCAATGAACTTCTTCGTCGTATCAAGGAATCCCAAAGTGGACAGTAAATTGCTCGAAATACTCGTATGCCCGGTCACCAAGGGGCCGCTCATTTACGACAAGAAACACCAGGAGTTGATTTCTAAAACAGCGCGTTTGGCCTACCCAATCCGCGACGGTATCCCCGTGATGCTGGAAGAGGAGGCCCGTGAGCTGAGCGTAGAAGAGGTAGAAGCCCTGCGCGACTGAGGTTGCCTAAACTGATGCTTTTTCTGCAGAAACGCTTTAGCACAGACACTTGTGTAACTGAGCTAACTCTTCTCCACTAAACAGCTGACGCAGGATGGGATGTAACCTGTCCTCGCGGGTTTCGTCGTACAGCGGCAGGCTGTAAGTTTTTGCAGAACCACGATAGATCTCCCCAAATTGATCACTGTGGTATTCGGG
This sequence comes from Thiotrichales bacterium, assembly GCA_024763135.1. Taxonomy (GTDB): domain Bacteria; phylum Pseudomonadota; class Gammaproteobacteria; order UWMA-0217; family UWMA-0217; genus JANTGD01. The sequence continues at coordinate 7,365 of JANTGD010000051.1, forward strand.
TCGATCGCCAATCTCCTGAAGCACAAACAAGCCTTCAGACGGAAGGATTTCGATCAGCATGAGCGCTTGCCCCTCCAGGATCAATTGGCGATTTAAGAATTGGCTAAGCTGGGTATGCATCGGTCACGCGTAATTAACTTTTGAGATACCGAGTCAGGAATTCGTGACGCGCCACAGTGACCGCGCCAAGGCTCATGAGGTGGGGATTGGGTAGCTGACAGTCGATCACAGGGATCTGACGGGCTTTGAGCCATTCCGCCAGATAGACCAACGCGACTTTGGACATATCGCGCTCACGCGAAAACATCGATTCCCCAGAATAAACGCGTTCGAGCAACACACCATACAACCCACCTACGAGCTTACCTTCGCCGTTCCAGACTTCAACCGAGTGCGCATACCCCAGCTCATGGAGTTGTGCGTAGGCGTGCATCATTTCGCGGGTAATCCAAGTGCCGCGTGCGCCTGCGCGGGGTGCTGCACAGGCCTCAACGACAGCCATAAAATCCTTATCGAAGGAGACGGTATAGACTTTATTACGCAGGGTTTTCCTGAGACTGCGTGATATCTTCAGTTGATCGGTGTAGATGAGGGCACGAGGGTCCGGTGACCACCACAGGATGGGTTGACCTTTCTCGTACCAGGGAAAAATCCCACGACGATAAGCACGCAACAATCTTTCTGGTGCAAGGTCGCCTCCAACGGCAAGCAACCCGTCAGGTTCTCGCAGTGCGTAGTCCACGGGTGGGAAGTCACCGTCGGGATCGCTGGGATCCAGCCAAGTTAACGTACCCATATTGCCATTGTGCATGCCAGTATCTGCCAAAATCTATGCGTCAATCGAGGTAACGGCTCAGTTCACTGGGACGCTGAGCAGTCAGCGGTGTATCGATCACTACACGTTGCGTAGTGACAGTTCGAGTTGATTCAATGCCTCTGGATCTCTCTGACGTTCGGCATGGTAGCTGCGTTCCAGAGTGTTTACTCTGGCGTGCCGATCACTGAATCCATCAAGGCGCCCGTTGCTACCAGTAGGACAGTAACCTTAGCCTGAATGACTCAGATCGAGCCCTCTTGCTCAATTACAGTTATCCAGGTATTTCTCTGCATCCAGTGCCGCCATACAACCCGTCCCGGCGGAGGTAATCGCTTGCCGGTATACATGATCCATCACGTCACCTGCGGCAAACACGCCTTCCTGACTGGTCAGAGTGACATTGCCATTGGTGCCGCCATGGACCTTGATATAACCGTTTTCCATCTCTAGCTGATCACTGAAGATTGCGGTATTCGGATGATGCCCAATAGCAATAAAAATGCCCTGTAGCTCGATATCCTGAGTCGTATCATCCTGGACATTGCGCACGCGCATCCCCGTGACACCGGTGTTATCCCCCAGCACCTCATCGAGAACGTGATTCCAGAGGATTTTAACATTTCCATTTTCCGCTTTTTCCAGCAGATGATCCTGTAAGATTTTTTCGGCACGCAGGGCGTCGCGGCGATGTACCACGATGACTTCCGATGCAATATTCGACAGGTAGAGCGCTTCTTCGACGGCGGTGTTGCCTCCACCGATGACCGCGACGCGTTGTCCTCGATAAAAGAATCCATCACAGGTGGCGCAGGCAGACACACCGCGGCCTTTGTAGGCTTCTTCTGACTCCAGGCCCAGATATCGGGCAGACGCACCCGTAGCAATGATGAGTGCATCGCAGGTGTAGCTGCCTGCATCGCCTTTGAGCGTAAATGGTTTTTGTTCGAGTTCAGCCGTGTGGATATGGTCGAAGATGATCTCTGTGCCAAAGCGCTCAGCGTGCTTGCGCATGCGTTCCATCAAATCGGGTCCTTGCACGCCTTCATGATCTCCGGGCCAGTTGTCCACATCGGTCGTCGTGGTCAGCTGTCCCCCCTGTTCCAGTCCCGTGATCAGCACCGGGTTGAGATTGGCTCGGGCGGCATACACTGCGGCGGTGTACCCCGCGGGTCCGGAACCCAGAATCAGTAGGCGACAATGTTTCGGCTCAGACATCCCTTATTCTCTCCAAGATTTATTGCGGGGAAAGGCGCCATGGTACGCAAACCCCGAGCCTACCTCAATATTCCACAAGCCTAACGGTTCCGTTTGGCCGGTGATATCTTGAAACGGTTCATTTCCTTACAGGTTGCTTGAATGATACTCTCCAGGCCATTCATATTTAAGAAAAACTAATCCAAATGCCGTATAATAACGAGCATTGGGCCTTCAATGACAAAGTGAGTAAGCGAAAAGTGACAACAAGACAGGCAGTCAGGAAGAACCGCTTGGTTCAGCCGTTGAGTGTGCAGCTGGGCAAAGGATTGCGCGAGGCGGCACTGTTTACCTTTGCGGCGGCAGCATTGTTTGTGCTGCTGGCACTGGTCAGTTACGACGTCAGGGATCCTGGTTGGTCGCATACCGGCGCCTACGGCGTGGGAGTCCGCAATCTGGGCGGCATCGTAGGTGCTTGGTTTGCAGATCTGGCCTTTTATCTCATGGGCGATCTCGCGTTCCTTGCACCGATTATGCTCGGTTATAGCGGCTGGCTCATTTACCGCGGGGAAGGGGAGACAGGTTCAGTCAGTGGCTTAGAGTTCGGCCTCCGCTGGTTTGGCTTTTTCGCAACTTTGGTGGCAGGTTGTGGGCTTGCTGAGTTGCATTTCGCCTCACCCGAACTACCCATGCATGCCGGTGGTCTATTGGGGAAAGCCGTGGGCGTTTCGCTGGCACAGAACTTCAATCTTCTGGGTGCCACCTTGCTATTGCTGGCTGCATTACTGTCTGGAATGACGTTGTTTACCGCGGTGTCCTGGGTCACCGTGCTCGAAGTCGTGGGTGACCGAACCCTCAAGGCCTATGCTTGGACGCTCATCCAACTCAAAAAACTGCAAACACAACGCGAAATCCGCAAAGTACGGGAAGAACGTAACGAAACGCTTGCACCGGTCCAAAAGAAACAACGTAAGCGACGCCGACCGCGCATCGAGCCCAAAGTCGATAAACCAGAACTAAGCACCCGACCATTACGCGAAAAGCAATTGCCACTATTTTCGCCGCCTAAAGATGGCGCATTGCCAGCAATCGATCTGCTGGATCCCGCACCCGAACGGAAAAAGGGCTACTCAAGAGAATCCTTGGAAGCAATTTCACGGCAGGTCGAACTCAAACTTGCCGATTTCAAAGTCGAAGCCGAGGTGGATTCTGTCCATCCCGGCCCGGTCGTTACGCGCTTCGAGTTGAATCTCGCACCCGGCACAAAAGTCAGCAAAATTACAGGGTTGGCCAAGGATTTGGCGCGTGCCCTCTCGGTCATCAGCGTGCGAGTGGTAGAGGTGATTCCCGGCAAATCCACCATCGGTATAGAAATTCCCAATGAATCACGGGAAACGGTCGCTCTGAGCGAGGTGCTTTCGTCGAAGGAGTACGATAAATCCGCAGCGCCTCTTACCTTGGGACTAGGCAAGGATATCAGCGGTAAACCCATTATGGCCGACGTCGCCAAAATGCCACATTTATTGGTGGCCGGTACCACCGGTTCCGGAAAATCAGTCGCGGTTAATGCGATGCTGCTTAGCATCCTGTTCAAATCCACCCCAAAAGAGGTGCGCCTGATTCTCATCGATCCCAAGATGCTGGAATTAAGTGTGTATGATGAAATTCCTCACTTGTTGACACCAGTGGTCACCGACATGAAGGACGCTGCCAACGCACTGCGCTGGAGTGTGGGCGAGATGGAACGACGCTACCAGCTCATGTCTAAAATGGGGGTGAGAAACCTGGCGGGCTTCAACCGTAAGGTGATCGAAGCACAACAACAGGGCGAGCCGATCAAAGATCCATTGTGGCGCCCCAATGAGTTGTTGGAAGACGATGTTGCTTCCGATTTGGAGCCCTTGCCCAAGATTGTGGTCGTGGTCGATGAGTTTGCGGATCTGATGATGACCGTCGGCAAGAAAGTGGAAGAATTGATAGCCCGGCTCGCACAAAAAGCCCGTGCAGCGGGAATCCATTTGATTCTTGCCACGCAACGGCCCTCAGTAGATGTGATCACCGGATTGATCAAGGCCAATATCCCGTCCCGGATTGCGTTTCAGGTGTCGTCAAAAATCGATTCCCGCACGATTCTCGACCAAATGGGTGCGGAACAGCTCTTGGGATACGGCGATATGCTCTATTTGCCTGGTGGTACCAGCCTACCTGTTCGCGTGCATGGCGCATTTGTGGATGATCATGAAGTATTGCGTGTGACAGATGCATTAAGGGCGCAAGGTGAACCTGAATATATCGAAGAGATCACCACCGGGGATGATCTCGATGCGCCCTTGCCGGGTATGGAGCCTATCGATACCGATGGGGAAACCGATGCGCTGTACGATCAAGCCGTGGCGGTTGTGACCGAATCACGTAAAGCGTCTATCTCTTTCGTTCAACGGCGTCTCAAAGTCGGCTATAACCGCGCTGCTCGGATGATTGAACAAATGGAACAAGCAGGTATCGTCTCCGCGGTGCAGGGAAATGGCACGCGTGAAGTCCTGGCACCACCGCCGCCAGAGCTTTAACAGTCTGTTAAGCCATCTCGGTGGCGTATTTACGCAGACAGCCATGGGAAAAGGATGGAGTCCCTTCAACCCCGTACTCCGACCACCTTCGCCCAGCAACGCTAAACTCAGAGTGTTGTTCGCAAGGGCAGACCAACAAGTGGCCATTCGGGACGTTGTGCTCGCTTGAAATTGCACGGCCAGTCCCTCGCTACCGGCTGACCACTGCCCGATTCGCTGTATTTTTCAATGCAAGGTGGTTGGCTTACTCGTGTTCGATTGCATGTGGATTTTACAAGCCTTTAAATTCAAACCGGTACCATACAGATAAACTCGGGAGACGTACGCTGCAAGCCCGATTAAAAACAAGCACGCAGCGTCGTTCAATCAGACCTGTCACATCACGAATGCAACCAATGAATGACTTATGAAGAACCTATTGATCGCTTTAACAACGCTTTGGGCGGTAACTGTACATTCCGCGGTGTTTGCTCAATCCGGCACCGAGATGCTCAATAGTTTTATGCGCAAAGCAAAAACGCTGGAAGCAACATTTACGCAGGAGGTACTGTCGGAAAAAGGGATGATCGTACAAACTTCTTATGGCAAATTTTACCTGTCCCGGCCAGGGAAATTCCGCTGGGTGTATGAATCCCCAACCCCTCAGGAAATCATCTCGGATGGAAAAAAACTTTGGGTATACGACAAGGACCTGGAACAGGTGACTGTCAAACCCTTGCGCCAGGCTTTGGGTAACTCTCCCGCGGCGATTCTTACACAGCAGCATGATTTCACTAAGGATTACCTGGTACTGGAAAAATCCCCGAGGGAAGGGCTGCAATGGGTCGATTTACGCCCTAAGCGCAAAGACAGTGAATTCAAACGAATCCTGATCGGGCTTGATCGCGACGGCATTCAAGCCATGGATCTGTATGATCACCTGGGACAAATCACCATGATTCGTTTTCAGAAATCTGCTTATAATGTCGCGGTCTCACCAAAGTATTTTCGTTTCAAACCACCTGCAGGCGCTGACGTTATTGGCGAATAATTCCTCAAAGAGTACGCTTTTCCATCCTCTGGCGGACCGGTTGCGCCCGACGTGTCTGGAGGATATTGCGGGGCAGACACATATTCTTGGGCCCGGTAAGCCGCTCTACAATTCGTTACTGGAGCGGCGCATCCATTCCATGGTGCTGTGGGGCCCGCCGGGCAGCGGTAAAACCACGTTGGCGCGCTTGTTTGCGCTACAAGTGGATGCACATTTCGAGTCACTGTCTGCGGTTCTGTCCGGCGTAAAAGACATCCGTCTCGCGGTACAACACGCCCGGGCAAGGCGTGAGGAGACCGGGCAAGCCACCTTACTGTTCGTGGATGAGGTACACCGCTTCAACAAGTCTCAACAAGATGCGTTCCTGCCGCACATCGAGGAAGGGACGCTGACCTTTATTGGCGCCACAACAGAGAATCCTTCCTTTGAACTGAACAATGCTTTGCTATCACGCGTTCGCGTTTATGTTTTGAAACCCTTACAAATCAAAGATTTGCTGGCGATCGCAGACCGTGCGCTGATGTACCTGAAGCATGAACTCGAAGCGACGATCGCGATTTCTGATGCTCAATTACAAATTTTGGCTGAATTCTCCGACGGGGATGCCCGGCGCATGTTAAATCTGATTGAGCTGGCGGTAGACTTGGCTGAGGTTCGCGCGGAGCAATGTCACGTAACTGATGCGGTCATCGCCGCACTGACGCAGGACGGGGTACGCCGATTCGACAAGGGCGGAGAATATTTTTACGATCTGATTTCGGCTTTGCACAAGTCCGTGCGCGGCAGCCAACCGGACGCGGCACTCTACTGGTTTTGTCGCATGCTAGACGGCGGCGCGGATCCCCGCTACATCAGCCGGCGCTTGATTCGAATGGCTTCAGAAGATATTGGTAATGCGGATCCCCGCGCCTTGCAGCTCGCCATGGACGCAGCGGCTGCATTTGAGCGCCTCGGCTCCCCCGAAGGCGAGCTCGCCTTGGCGCAAGCGGTATTGTATCTCGCCAGCGCCCCCAAAAGTAATGCAGCCTATTTGGCTTTCAAGCGCGCGCAAGCCCTGGTCAGACAAAGCGGTACTTTGGAGGTACCCTTGCATTTGCGCAATGCCCCCACTCATTTGATGAAGGATATGGACTATGGCAAAGGATATCGCTATGCACATGACGAACCCGATGCCTATGCTGCCGGGCAGCACTATCTGCCGGATACATTAGAGCAGGTCCGCTTGTACGAACCTGTGCCGCGCGGTCTGGAAATAAAAATCAAAGAAAAATTGGATCATTTACGCATGCGCGATCAAAAGGCACGCAAGCGCAATGACCAAAACGTTTAAAGCCGGCTGTACATTGCTGGTGTTGTCAGTTTGTAACGACTCGGTGAGTTGTCAAAAAATGAAGTCACTGCCCGGATTGCCGTAATGACTCAGGCAATCCATAGCAATGCCTCATTCAGCCTAAAAACCTCAGTTGGGCGCAAAAAAGACGCGTAAGATATTGGTGTGCATGGTGACTCGGAAAAACTCGTGGTCACCTTATTGGTGATGAGAGGT
>JANTGD010000052.1 GCA_024763135.1 Thiotrichales bacterium
TGGTCACCTTATTGGTGATGAGAGGTTTTTCTGATTTGCCAGGTGCACCAAGAGCTTGCGTGGACTTTTGTGATCCAACTGAGGTTTTTAGGTTGATCAGAGCTTCCTTATTTCAGATCACCACTCGCTGAGTACTTACCTTTCCAATTGGTAATAAACGTGCAAGCAAACGGAAAGGTGCTGCCGGGCATACTGTTCCCGCTGTTGCCAAGACAATCCATAGCAAAGCCTCAGTCAACGGAGCTCTGGGCGCTCAGGCAGCAAGCATGCCAATGCCTGGGAGCTGCGCCGTGTCCCAAAAAATCCGGGACGCGCTGTATGAGACTTTGCTATGGATTGTCTTAGGCGCACAAAACGTACGAACTGATTGGAGACAAATCTATGAAAAACAGTTATTGCACACCAAAAACGCTCGTCATAGCGGGCCTTTTGAGTGGTATCGGTATGTTAGCGCACGCCGGAGACACCACCCCATCTGGCCAGCCCTTCGAGGGGATTGTGATAGAGGATGTAGTGACGCTGGAAAAACTGCCGAGCGACGTACAGACCGGTTCCATCAAAATCGACGACGCAAATGAGCAGCAAATGGTTGCCCTGTCGAAGCTTACTGCAACGCAGGCTATCCAACTGGCACGAACTGCGGTACCAGGCCGTGTCGTCGAAGTACAACTCGACGACGAAAACGGATATCTCATTTGGGAAGTAACCGAACTGGACGATCAAGGTAAAGAGCTGCAACTCAAATTGGATGCGGGTAACGGCCGGCTGCTCGCAGCAGAAACCAGAGGCGACGACGAAGCCGACCAAGAAAAGCACAGCAAATGGAAATTTTGGGAAGACAACGACAAGGATGAAAAAAGCGGTGATCGAGACTGAAAGTCCTTGGATTTAAATCCGGCATTAGAATCAAATAGATCGTGTTCAAAACGCCTGCATACTGCGGCTGAACACGATCTATTAGCCAGGAGAACGAATAGGATGAGTAACTACTCATCGCGTTGTCAAAAAATGACGTAACCGCTCAGATTATTCCTGAAATGCATCCGATCAAGGCGAAAGGCGCATTTCAGAGGTGAGCTGAGTCGTTACTAGGTGAATAGAGGTACCCAATGCTCATTGATGCCAACCATCTTGCTTTAACGCTGAATAACCGAGAAATTTTAAAAGATGTCAGCCTGCACATGGAAAAAGGTGAGATCTACGGATTACTGGGTCCCAATGGAGCCGGTAAAAGCACGACCATTGCCTTGCTGCTTGGGTTGTATCACCCCGATAGGGGAGAAATAGCGCTGATGAGCAATGCCTTTCAGCCGCGGCAAGTCGCGGTACGGCAGCGTATTGGTGTCATGCCCGAAATGGCTGGATTTTACCCTTGGATGAGTGCAAAAAACTACTTGGTGTGGTATGCAGGATTCTACGGAGGCATGCAATCCACCCCCAGGCAACTGCTACAGCGAGTGGGTCTTGAAGCCGCTGGCGATCGAGCAATCAGTCAGTTTTCTCGAGGCATGAAGCAGCGTCTTGCATTGGCCCGGGCACTGCTTCACGCGCCCGAATTACTCATTCTCGACGAACCCACCAATGGCCTTGATCCGCGCGGCCGTAGAGAAATTCATGATCTGCTACTGGAACTGGCTGAACAGGAAGCGGTCGGAATTTTGCTTAGCACGCATCTACTGGATGATGTCGAGCGTCTATGTACGCGCATTGGCATTATCGATCAAGGCAGGACCGTGTTAGAGGACACTTTGGGGCGTTTACTCGACTCCCACACCCAACCCCGTTTTCGCTTACACATGCTGCACACACCGGAAAATCCCACCTTCCCTCCCACGGTCAGACTTTTATCCTGGGAGGAAGACTGGTGGACGCTGGAAATCAATTTATCGCAGGGCGTGACACTCGACCAGGTTTGGCAGACGCTGCTGCAAATGGGCTGGCACTTCGATGAAATTCACGCGCAGCGCGAAACGCTGGAAGATCGCTATCTCGAGCTTACGTTATCAAAGCCAACAAAATCGCAGGAGGTCGCCGCATGAGTCCTGTCTCACTCATAATGCGCAAAGAGCACAGTGCATTGTTGCAAAACCAACGTGGCCTGGCATGGCTGCTCGCATACACCGGCATCCTGTCCGCGTTTGCATTACTCCTTATCAGCAATCGCGAACTGAGTTTGCTGGACAATGCACAGGTGGTTTATATGATGGCAGGCACCGTGACTGCCGCAGGGGCGTTGATTGCAGTTGTCATGGGCGCCGATACCTACGCTGGAGAACGTGAACGCGGAACGCTGGTTCCACTGCTCACAGCTCCGATTACACCCACACAACTGCTCGCTGGTAAAGCCATTGGTTTGGCCAGCGCCTGGCTAGCCATGTACCTGCTTGCCCTGCCTTATCTTTGGGCAGTCGGCGCAGGAGGACAAAATCTGGCGCAAGCCATTGCCTATCTCGCCCTGTTCGGGACGCCTGTGGTACTCGGCTTCGGCTATTTGACCATGGCACTGTCGGCACGCAGTGGCAGCGTGTTGTCGGCTCTGTTGACCGGTTTGATTGTACTGCTGTTTGCTGCCAGCCCACTGCTGATCGGCCCAGGCTTGCGACACAGTCTCATAGGAAAGATTATCGATTCGGTCAATCCTTTTTCGGGCGCACTCAATACTTATGACGCAGTCATTATTGATAGTGAACCATTGTCCGCGCAGCTCAGTCGCTTGCTTTTGGTATTGGTGTGGCTCGGACTCACCTATATACTAGCTCGACTCGCGTCCAAGCAACCAGCCTTTCAATAATCGGCTGTGTCTGGTAGCGATTGAGGCTGAGTCATTACCACTCATCTTGAGGAATCTATCCATGAAATTAATTTCCGTTGGATTGTGGCTGCTGCTCTTATTCGCTGGCAGCGTCTCAGCAAGCAGCGTCGATTTACACTTGACCCCCAGCGCAAACAATCCCGAGCATCCCACCATGGGGGATTGGATGCATTTCAACAGTGTCATTCAAAACTCGGGGGTTACCCCAATCGACGGCTTAGTAGCCTGGATCAGCTTGATCGAAGTGACCCCCGGCAAAGAGCAGCCAATGGATCTCGAAGATTGGAGTGCCCACAAAGCCGTCACTGGGACGCAACTGCCGCCTGGCGCAACGCTGGAAACCGATTGGCCGGTAAGACTCATTCAAAACGGGGATTACCGAGTGGTGATCAGTGCCACCGATCGCAATGCACATACCGTATTCACGAGTCCCACGCTTCAATTTCACGTCACCCTCAAACCGGTGATTTCCTCATCACGTATACTGCCAATCGCGCTCGGTATTCCTTTATTGCTGATAATGCTGCTCATCTTGCAGCGGTTTCGCGGACACAGTCGAACTTCGCATTGACGAGTAAGACGCATAAAAACTCCTAAAATACATTTTTGCTTGAAAACCGGGTGGAGAATTTCAATGTCGAGAATTTTAGATCTACGCACCGCTGCTTTATCACTGAGCATACTGACAGCTTTGGGGCTTTTTGTCGGGTTAAGCGGTTGTGCGAGCTACCAGGCAAAACCCCTCGACACAGAAACGCAGCTGCCCGAAAACGCACAAGCATTACTGACCACTTCAGCAGTACCAACCCAGGCCAAGCAACGTACAGAAATCGATTTCAGCGATGGGCTGAATTTACAAGAGATCAGTGTGCTTGCGGTGCTCAACAACCCTGAGCTGAAGGCCAAACGCGCCCAGTTGGCAGTGGCAGGGGCGCAGGCTTTTGCGGCAGGGTTATTACCGGATCCACAACTCAGTTACAGTCTCGATCACCCCACCGGTTTCACCCCTGGTCTGGTCAATGCGATGTCCCTTGGATTCGGTTATGACATTATTCCGTTGATTACCCGCCAGGCCAACCTCCGCGCCGCCCGGCATGGCCAAACGCAGGTGCGGCTGGATCTGTTGTGGCAGGAATGGCAAACCATACAACAGGCCAAAATACTCGCGGTGCGTCTGCTGACAAAAGCAGAACAAATCGCCCTCTTGCGCCAAATGCGCGAACTCTACCTCACGCGTTTTACGCGCTCAGAACGAGCGCTGCAGGCGGGAGACACAACCTTGGATATCCATGGTACCGATCTCACAGCCTTACTCGACAGCCTCAGCCAGCTAAGCCAATTGGAACAAGCGCAGAATCGAACACAGCATGATCTAAACCGTCTGCTTGGGCTCGCGCCATCCGCGCACCCCCAATTGACCCAACTCTCCCCACCTGCGGAAAAGTCAGCACAAAGCCTACCTACAGAGGTTGCTAAAATTGTCGAACGACGCCCCGACCTCATGGCGCTCAGAGCGGGTTATGCCAGCGAAGAAGCGCGTGTACGGGCGGCGATTCTGAGTCAGTTTCCATCCCTGGGTATCAGTATCAATCGTGCACGGGATACGGGCAGTGTGTATACCAGCGGTCTGAGCGTCTCTCTCAATCTCCCGCTGTTTTCTGGCAATCGCGGCAATATTGCCATTGCGCGCGCAACACGCCAGCAGCTCTTTACTGAATACCACGCGCGTATCGTGCAGACCGAATCGGAAATCGATCAAATATTCAAATTACAAGCGTTGTTACGCAATCAACAACAGCAGCTGCAACAATTCCTGCCCCGACTGCAAAAACTGGTAGAAAAAGCACGCAGTGCTTACCAACAGGGGGATATCGATGCCCTCACTTTTCTTAATATGGAATCTACCTGGGTCAATAAGCGGCTTGAACAGCTATCCCTCAGCCAAAGCGTCTGGGAAAACCACATCGCTCTCACAACCCTACTTGCAGAACCCGAATCCGATCCCTTTACCAATAAGAATACAGCAAAGGCCAAGCAACCATGATGTCACGTTTCCTACTGCGCCCATCCTCCTTATTGTTAACGGTGCTATTACTGATTCAATGCGGCACTCTTTCAGCCGAGACACCGAGCGCATTGATCCGCTCAGTTCCTATTGCCAGTCAATCACTGACCGAAACATTACGAGCATTCGGTACCTTGGAACCCGATCCCGATCAAATACTGAGCCTCTCTCTGCCGCATGCCGGTCTGGTTAATCGGATATGGGTGCGACTGGGCCAACGTGTCAAACGGGGAGACCCCTTGCTGGAAATTATCACCTCGCCGGATGCACGGATGGCCTATCTGCAGGCACTGAGCGCCGTCGATTTCGCCACGCGCGATGTCCAACGCCAGGAACGCCTACTCGAAGAACAACTTGCGACCAAAGCGCAAGTCGATGCAGCGCGCAAAAACTTACAGGATGCACAAGCCAAGCTCAGCGCCTTAAAAAAACGTGGTCAGGACAGTACCGAAGAGACCTTGCGCGCCCCCATGGACGGTATTCTGACCCGCCTGGATGTGTCTCAGGGACAACGCGTTCAGGCCGATACTACGGCACTGCTAATCGCAGCTGAGCAGCGCTTAATTGCACGCCTGGGATTGGAACCCGAGGATCTTAAACATATTCAACCCAATGCGTCCGTTTCAATACGCTCAGTATTTGTGCCCGAAATACAGATCGCTACACAAATCCGAGAAATACACGCCATGATCGATCCCGCCACCCACCTGGTTGAGGCACTCGCCCCTATTCCTGAGGCGCAAATCGATCACCTGATACTCGGCAGCCGTATCATTGCGCAGATCGAAATCAAAACACAAACCGCGCTAGTGGTGCCTCGCAGTGCGGTATTGAACGATGCACAAGGTGCTTATATCTTTGTCGTCGCACAGGGCAAAGCGAAAAAAATCCATGTTGAAGAAGGGATTGAAACTCAACAAAAAATCGCAATATCAAGTCCACAATTGCAAGCCGGTGACTCAGTCGTTATCAGTGGTAATTACGAATTGAGCGATGGCATGTCCGTGCGGGAGGCGCCTTAATGGATATCGCACATTGGGCGGCCGCGCACCGCCGCTCTGTTTTATTTTTGGTTGCTATATTGGCTCTGGCGGGTATCGTTGCAGCATTCAAGTTACCCGTCGCCTTGTTTCCGCATGTGGATTTTCCCCGTGTCGTCGTTTCGCTCGACGCGGGAGACCGGCCAGCCGATCAGATGACGATCGCCGTCACCAGAAAAGTGGAACAGGCAGTGCGCAGCGTGCCTGGAGTGGCAAATTTACGCTCAACCACCAGTCGTGGCAGTGCTGAACTGTCCATTAATTTTAAGTGGGGCAATGATATGGTTGCGGCGATGCTACAAGTTGAGTCTGCAGTCAATCAAATTCTCCCAGAACTGCCGGCGGGCACCCGGTTTAGCGTACGCCGCATGGATCCCACTGTGTTCCCGGTGGCAGCCTACAGCCTTACCTCGGATACTGCATCATTGGTTGCATTGCGGGATCTCGCACAGTATCAATTTATCCCGTTGTTATCTTCTATCAATGGCGTTGCCAAAGTTACTGTGCTCGGTGGCCAACAGGCCGAATATCGTATCGAAATAGATCCCGAAAAACTCGCGGCATTCGGATTGACCTTCCGCGATGTTGCATCCGCGCTGTCCGCAGCCAATGTTCTGCAAGCGGTAGGACGGCTAGAAGATCATTACAAGCTGTATTTAATGCTCTCGGATACACGCATCCGCTCCCTTGATACCATACGCGCAACCGTTTTACGCAGCGGTGCCGACGGACTGGTGCGATTGGATGATATCGCCAATGTAACCGCCACCACCGCGCCTCAATGGCTGCGCGTCACCGCAGATGGGCATGATGCGGTACTGGTACAAATCTATCAGCAACCCGGTGGCAATACGGTGCAAATCGTCCGGGCTGTCAAGCAACATCTGGCCGATTTTCAAAACAAACTACCCAAGGGCGTCAAGATTGCCAACTGGTATGATCAAAGCCAGTTGATTACCGAATCAGCCAAAAGCGTCCGTGATGCTATTGCGATTGGTGTCGGGCTCGCAGCATTGGTTTTATTATTATTTCTACGCAGTATTAAAATTACGCTGGTAGCAATTTTAGTCGTGCCTTCGGTACTGGCGAGCACTGTACTGTTACTTAAGATTTTGAATATGAGTTTCAATATTATGACGCTCGGAGGTATGGCTGCGGCCGTGGGACTGATCGTCGACGATGCGATCGTAATGATTGAGCATATTATCCGCCGATTACGCGAACGCAGCCAGGATATTGCATTGACTATTCGCGAAGCCGCCATCGAATTCACCCCTCCGCTGGCTGGTTCCTCAGCAGCGACAATTATTATTTTTGCGCCCTTGGCATTCCTAAGTGGCGTGACAGGCGCTTTCTTCAAAGCCTTGTCGTTAACTATGGCCAGCAGCTTATTCATTTCTTTTTTGCTCGCATGGTTAGCGGTTCCCTTATTGGCCGAACACTTACTGAGTCATAAAGATGCGGAAAAAGAAGATATCGGCGCACTCTACACGCGACTGCTCGAACACTACAAAAATCTTATGCAAAGACTCATGCGCCGACCATGGCTCGTTTTATTCGGGGTGATTCCGCTGCTATTACTGGGTTATATCGCGTACAAACAAGTCGGGTCTGGATTCATGCCGCATATGGATGAGGGAGGCTTTATACTTGACTATCGCGCAGCACCCGGCACCTCTTTGACAGAAACTGACCGTCTATTACGCCAGGTGGAGGCCATTCTGCAGTCCAATCCTGCGGTTGAAACCTATTCCCGCCGCACGGGTGCGCAACTTGGCGGTGGTATTACCGAAGCGAATGAGGGTGATTTTTTTGTCCGCCTGAACCCCCTGCCCCGTCCACCCATCGACGAGGTAATGGACGAGATCCGCGGTAAAATCGAAGCCCGGGTGCCTGGTTTAGAAGTGGAAATGGCATTGCTTATGGAGGATTTGATTGGAGATCTGACGGCGGTCCCCCAGCCTATAGAGATCAAACTCTATAGTGACAATCAGCAAACCTTGCTCACAACTGCACCCAAGGTAGCGCAGGCTATTTCTCAAATCACTGGTGTCGTCGACGTGCAAAATGGAATCGTGCTTGCGGGCGATGCGATTAATATTATAGTCGATCGCGACAAAGCAGCGTTGGAAGGGATCGATCCGGATGGTGTGACACAACAACTCGATGCCTGGTTTACGGGGCTAGTGACAACCCAGGTTCAACAAGGGATTAAACTCATCAATGTGCGTGTTTGGGTGCCACAGGCGGCACGCGAGCGGGTCACTGCAATCGACAAGATCTGGTTACGGGCCCAGGACGGACATCGCTTTCCGCTTAGTCGGATTGCGCGGCTTTCCATTGAAACAGGACAACCGCAAATCACCCGTGATAATCTGAAACGCATGGTGGCGGTGACAGGCCGCATCAGCGGTCGCGATTTGGGTTCAACGATCCGTGATGTTAAGACCACGCTGGCACGCAGTGGATTTTTACCGCAATCGGTGTATTACGAACTCGGCGGCCTGTATAAACAGCAACAAATCGCATTTCAAGGCTTGATTGCGGTTTTTGTGGCAGCCCTTGCCCTGGTCTTTTTGCTGCTGCTATTCCTATATGAAGCATTTTCAGCGGCGGTGGCCATTATGTTATCACCCTTGATTGCAATGGCAGCTGTGTTTACCGGGCTATGGGTGACGGGCATTGAGCTGAATATTACCGCCATGATGGGTATGACCATGATTGTCGGTATTGTCACTGAAGTGTCGATTTTTTATTTTTCGGAATATCATGAATTGCTCAAAACCCCCAATAGCAATCCAGAGACTGCGCTGATCGAAGCAGGCAGCAAGCGCCTACGGCCAATCATGATGACTACTCTGGCCGCGATCCTTGCACTGCTGCCGCTGGCACTGGCTTTGGGCCAGGGATCTGCAATGCAACAGCCATTGGCCGTCGCGATTATTTCGGGATTACTCGTCCAGATTCCATTGGTGGTAATTGTTATGCCACTTGTCTACCATGTCTTATCAGCTCGGAATGGCTAAAACAATCCATAGTATTAACCTGACAACGCAATAGCTCGTAACTACTCAGCGAGTTGGCAAAAATGAAGTAACTGCTCAACTTGCCCCTGCAATACGTCAGATCAAAGAAAAAATGTGGGTTTACAAGCCGTAAATGACCATGATTTAACGCAGAGCTCGTGCATTTCACAAGTGATGGTGGTTCCATTCTGAAGCAGCGCATAGCCGTATTATTATGAATTGCCTTCGTAGTCTATTTTGTTGTCGGGTTAATAAAATTGAGGCACGCAAACGTGATCATTGTCAGCACTCGCTTTTTGCAGTTGAAACACCATGCCTGGTTCGTTTCAGTAGTGATAGCGAGTCATTTCTTTCTCTTAGGTTTGGGTATTTTTTCTGGTTCTGCGCAAGCAGCCCAAGATAAAAAAACCCCGACCATCCAAGCCGAGCCTGGAACGTGGCAAGCAACCTTCAAAGCCACGGGAAAAATTCTGCCCCAGTGGCAATCCACACTGACACTGCCATTTCCTGTGCGGGTGCTTAAACTGCCGGTAGAACCCGGCAATGCGGTCATGGCCGGAGATACATTGGCCATTTTGCAGAGCCCCGCACTTGAGCAACATTTGATCGTATGGCGTGATGCTCGGCGCCTGCGATCCACCGCCCAGCGTCATCTCAAACTGCTCCAGCAGGCAAATCAGGAACAAGCCGTCACGCGTACCGCGGTGTCACTGGGACAACAAACGCTAAGAGACGCCGAATTGCGAGAGGACCAGGCATGGGCGCAAGTTGCAGACGATTTATTCCATCTGCAGCATACGGCAAACCAAAGCCAACTCGCGGAGAAACTTGACCATGGCAATCCGCAGGCACTAGCACAATCTTTGAGTCACCTGCTCGCGCCTTTCAAAGGCATCGTTAGTAACCGCCCCATTGCGCTGGGACAGCAAATCCCGTCTGATACGGTTTTAATCACGGTCACTGCGACTGAGTCCGTCTATATTGATATTGGCATACCTGAAGCTGACCTGGAACTGTGGCAAGACGGGAGTAATTACTTGTTCAGCCAGAAAACCAAGCTGCCCCTGCAGGGCCCCCTGGGTCCTGGTCGCTATGCGGCGGACAGCGGACTTTGGATACTGCGATTTACTACCACTGCCCCCAATGCGAATTTACAAGCAGGACAATGGGTGACTGTACAACACCACGCCCCGCCAAAGCCGGTACTCTGGGTGCCTGCCGAGGCAGTGGTCATGCGTAATCTCCAGGCTTGGTGCGTGCTTCAATCCGGCGAACGATTTCGCGCTGTACCAGTTAGCATTGGCCAGGCCGAGCACGGTCGAATTCCAGTTTTCAGTGGCATTACGCCAGAGGACCGAATTGTCGCAGAAGGCGCTTACGAACTGTTGTATCAAGACCTCAAGCAACTCATCAAATTCGTCGACTGATGCTGAAACAAATCCTGAATTATCCACTTGCGATTTTACTGGGTGCCCTGCTGATGGCCTTGGGCGGCTTGGCGAGTCTACGCGGTCTGCCGGTAGATCTATTTCCCGCCCTGAACTATCCCCTGATCAATGTCATTACGCACTATCCGGCGGGGACCGCGGAAGACGTGGAGCAATTGGTCACCCGGCCCATTGAAAACGCCATGCTCGGATTGACGAATCTGCGCCGAGTCCGCTCCACTTCAGCACCTGGTTTTTCCCAGGTTACCATCGAGTTCACCTGGGGAATGGATGTGATTCAAGCTCGGCAGCTCGTCAATAGCCGTCTGAGCACGGTGCAGTTACCTGCTGGCAGTCGCCCGGAACTAGAAAATATCGGCTCCAGTCTGGCCATGCTGTCGACCTATACGCTAAAAGGTGGCGATCCCGAGAAATTGCGTAGTTTTGCTGAATTTCGGCTGGCGCCGCGACTTTCTGCACTCCCGGGCGTTTCACGGGTTGCCGTGATGGGAGGCGCAAAGTCCGCCTGGCGTATTGATGTGGATCCCCTGGCGTTGCAACGTCATCAGCTGAACCTACAAACGCTCACATCAGCGATACGCTCAGCCAATGTACTCGATACCGGTGGTTTTTTAGAGGCTCATGGACGCGATTTGTTGATCCGTACAGAAGGACGCTTATTGCATATCGAAGCACTGCGAAACCTCGCGGTTGCTCATTCAGCCAAGGGGCAGGCAATCTTATTGCGCGATGTCGCTAACGTATATCCCGGCGCCGTGCCGCAGCGTTATGTAATTAGTGCCGACCAGGCTCCAGCGGTGGCATTTTCAATACAAAAACAACCCGCCGCAAGCACGCTCGCGGTATCGCAAGCAGTCGATGCGCTACTGAATAAAATCGTACTGCCCAAAGGGACCACTTTGGAAAAGTTTTACGATCAGGCGGAAATCATTGGGCTTGCATACCGAAATATGCGTAACAATTTACTCATGGGCGCTCTGTTGGCCATCGTCGCGGTATTTCTGGTGCTCGGACGCAGCCGCAGCAGCTGGGTCATTGCATTGACCTTTCCGCTCGTCGCACTGAGCACTTTCATGACCATGGGGCTATTCGATCTTGGCTTGAACCTGATGACTTTGGGCGCTTTGACTGTTGCGATCGGGCTCATTGATGACGATGCCGTCGTCGTGCTAGAAAATATCGACCGCCACCGTGAAATGAATAAATCCCCAATGCAAGCTGCGCTCGATGGTACCCGTGAGATACTAACCGCCGATATCGCCGGTACGTTGACGGTACTAGCGGCATTCGCACCACTCGTGCTCGTCACTGGATTGGCTGGTCGGTTGTTTCAACCATTTGCGTTGACATTTTCTTTTGTCCTTCTGTTTTCGTTATTGATTTCTCTTACCTTGATACCACTGGCTGCCGCGCATCTTATTCCTGCCCACGGACAGTCTGTAGGAGTAACTCGGCGGACCACACTGGGTTCACGATACATTCAATGGTTGGGAACCTGGAATCTGCGGGGGTTGGATCATCTTTTGCAACACCGAGGCATTACCATCGTCGTGACGGCCTTGTTGATGTTCGCCAGCCTGGCGCTCCTGGCGTTCAATCCAGCGCGTCTGTTGCCACTACTGGACGAGTCGAGTTTATTGGTCAGTTACCAGCTTGCACCCGGTACAGCCCTGAGTGAAAGTAATCGCTTTGGCGATCAGCTCGAGGCAGAACTGCTCGCCATGCCTGAGGTAACCGGTGTGTTTCGGCGTACTGGATCACCGGAAGCGTCATACTATGTAGAAGGCCCGGACCAAGGGGAATTGGTGGTGCGCATCGATCCTGCACAAACACTCGATCTTGAAGGTTTTCAACAAAAATTGAATGCCTGGATGGCGGAGAAGCCCGGCGTCATTGGGCGGGTCAATGAGCCTACGAGCGAGAAACTCGATGAATCATTTTCCGGACTGCCCGCATTGTTTGGGATCACCCTGTACGCGAACCGACTCGACGATCTCTATGCCGCAGCCAAAAAAGTAGAAACAGCAGCTAGTCAACTCCCTGGTCTGGCCAATGTTGTGAATAATAATAAAGTCATGGTGGATCAAATTCGCATAACGCTCGACCGATCAGCATTAGCTCGCTTCGATATCAGCGCGGCCACGGTTGCAGATACCGTTCATGCAGCGATGCAAGGTGTAAGCATTGCTCAGGTGGTGATTGATCAACGCCCCACCGAATTATTCATGCGCTATCGGTCAGATCAACGCCAGCGCCTGTCGGATATAAAAAATCTCTTGATTCGGAACGATGAGGGAATAAATTTGAGATTAAGCCAATTGGCCGACATTACGCTGGATCACGCTTACCCAAGTATAGAGCATCAACGTGGGCTGCGCTCTCTTACCCTCAGCGCAGAAATTGATGGCAATCCACTCGAGGTCATTCACCGGCTGGACCAGGCAATTACTGCGCTACAACTGCCCAGGGACATTCAGTGGAGTTATACAGGCGAATTCGGTGCATTGCTAAAAACGGGGGGCCAATTACTCTGGGTTTTCCTGGGCTCCAGTTTACTTGTGTACGGCATAATCGCGATCCAACTGGGTAGTCTGGTCGATCCGCTCGTAGTCATGTTCAAGCTGCCCCTGGATTTCATGGGCGCGGCAATCGCCCTGTTTATCACCCAGCAACATTTGGATCTGACTGTCGGCATTGGATTTATTACACTCATCGGCATTGCCACCAACAATGGTATTATGCTGCTGACTTTTACACGAAATTTCCGCGCCACAGGGATGGATGCCATCGAGGCAGTCCGCGAAGCAGTGCGTGTGCGTACCCGCCCTATGCTATTGACGCATCTGACAACAATCCTCGCATTAATACCTGCTGCTCTGGGACTTGGAAAAGGACCGCAGCTTTTGCAGCCCTTGGGTATTATGCTGTTTGGGGGATTGACGGTGGGTACTTTACTGACCTTGAATTTATTACCCGTCATTTACGTCGCTACAGAGCGGTGGCGTTCGCAGAAACCACTCGTCAATGATTAAACTTGACACAAAGCCCGATTAAAGTAGCGACTATTAACCTGGCACCACAATATCTCGTGCTCAGCACGGCTAGTTCTGTATAATCAATCGGTTAGGAGCCTCAGGCATCCTCCCTCTTGGCGTTGCCCGCCTTGCCGAGGGAGCGACCATTGGCTGCTGGATGCGCCTTGATCCGTCGCCGCTGGGGGGCGCAGTATGAGGCTGTACTATGGATTTCCTTACTGATTGTCCGAATATCAATCGTTGCACCAGTTCTTGCACAATAATGCCCTCGCCCTCAAAGAGGGTGTCGCAAAAGCCCGTCCAGGACTTTGCGTCATGCGGAAAGGAAAAAATGTGATTTTTCCTTTCCTCAAAGAAACAACGCCTTGTGGTCGTCGTTTCTGGCAGCACGTCCCTGTGTTGCACGAGGCTGTCGAAAAGCTAGCGCTTTTGCAACAGCCTCTCAAAGAGAGAGGGTGGAGTGAGAGTTCAAGAACCAGCGACAACTGATGCAACGATTGATAGCGTCACCTCCCCTATACTACGCAGTCACGCCAACCAGCTGGAGCTTTTATGTCTGCATTGAATGATCCCAGAGTCCTGTTTGCCGCAGAGCGAACCTTAATGGCCTGGAACCGTACCGCAATCGCTTTGATCACTTTGGGATTTGTCATCGAGCGGTTTGGACTATTCGTGAAAATAACCCATGTGAACGCCATAGCAGGCCAACGTCATTTGTCGTTCTGGATTGGTCTGACCCTGATCGGCTTTGCCGCACTGACGAATTTATTGTCAATTTATCAGTTTTGGAGAGTCCGCCGGGAATTATCAATCGAAGAAATTCCTGGAGGTTATAGCGTTTGGATGGCCGCTACGCTGAACCTGGCGATATCAATACTGGCCGTGATTTTGATTTACTATCTTGTACGCGGCTTTAATTCATAGCTTGGCCGAACCCGGAAATAAATTTAGCAGGCTGTTGAAAAACTCTCAGGTGAGTGCGAGACAAGGCAAAATCTGGAGAAAAAGCGCAGTTTACACGCAGTAAATGAGCATTTTGAGCCA
>JANTGD010000053.1 GCA_024763135.1 Thiotrichales bacterium
TAATCCTGCCCGGGCGACAATCACTTTGCGCCAGGAGCAATTTTTCGCGCCAGCCTCCAGGGAGGGAGGCGAGTCTCAGGACGAGACGAGCAAAGTAACGATGCCGATGTCGCCTTGGTGGAGGAATCAGCGCCGCGATACGATCCAGAAACTGATTCGGTGTCAGGATGAGTTCGGTCTCGCCTTTTGGGCCGGGTTTGGTAAGTCGATTACGCACTCTCTCACCGGGTTTTATCCAGGATAACCGCTCGCTGGCGAAGCTTCGGCTCCTGCTCACGCCCCTAACCTGCGTCCATGCAGGCAAAAATGGGTCTGGCGCAATAGCGCAGCAGTCTTTCACGCCCCGCCTTGTCCTGCGCTGACACACAGACATCGGCGTGGACCGAGAATCCACCACCATGCCCCCAGCCCTTGAGGTTGTCGATCACATCCGACTCCAGCAGGTCGCGCCGTTTGAACAGCCTGAGCACTCGGGTTCGAATGGCTTCACGCAGGGCTTTTGCATCGTCCTGGTTCAGATGAGCCGGATGGAAGCTGAATGCATCGCCTAGCGTGTCGATGACGCCATCGATCAGGATCAGATGGAGATACGGATGCGCATTGAGCGCGGATCCGAAATGGTGAATGAACCTAAAAACCTCAGTTGGATCACAAAAGTCCACGCAAGCTCTTGGTGCACCTGGCAAATCAGAAAAACGTCTTATCACCAATAAGGTGACCACGAGTTTTTCCGATTCACCATGCACACCAATATCTTACGCGTCTTTTTTGCGCTCAACTGAGGTTTTTAGGATGAAAACGATACCGCGTGTTGGCTGCTCAAATGCACATTTTTGTCGGGAAAAGTTGTAAGAGAACCGTTATGAGCACAATTGAAAAGGCAATCGAATTGGCAGCAAGCGTACACGCCGGCTATACAGATAAAGCAGGGCAGCCATACATATTTCATCCGCTACGGCTCATGTTTGCTGTCACTGAACCCTACGAGAAAATGGCTGCTGTTCTACATGATGTAGTAGAGGACACCGAAATTACTCTGGATGATTTAAGAGGCATGGACTTTCCTCCTGAAGTTATTTCGGCGATAGATGCTTTGACCAAAAGAGAGGGTGAAAGCCGATTGGATGCGGCGAAGCGAGCAGCTGCAAATAAAATTGCATTGGTTGTGAAGCTGGCAGACGTCACGGACAATATGGATTTGAGAAGAATACAAAATCCGACAGATAAAGATTTCAAACGGTTGCAAGAGTATGTTCAGGTCAGAAAATTTTTATTATCCCAGGTTACGACCTAACAAGTGGTGCCTTCATACGCGTTGACTTACGGTTGGCTGTGATTGTTAGACCTAAAATTTTGGTAACGACTCAGCGTATTCATCTTTCGCCCCATCTCGGCGTTATTTCCGTACTCGAATGGTCACATATTAAGGGAGCTCTGATTAATTCTGGCGCGGTCAGATTGTAGTGAAAGATCATCGTCCAGTTCAAGGCGCGGATCGCAGGTAATAGCCGGCTATTGCGAAGATCCACAACGCAGAAGTGGGCGATTTTGCGCCGCAAGATGCTGTGTTACGAATTAATCAGAGCTTTCTTAAAAAGAAATACAATCCTGACGGCCACACCGATTTTCATGTTTGATTTGCAAAGCCTGGTGTCGAGATTACAGGTTTTTTGACGTTGAGCCAGCGTCGCTTTGCAAAGAAATGACGAGGCAGAATCTGGAGATTTTTCGGGTGGCTAACGACTCCCCAGGAGGTGATTTGGCCAATATACTGGTGCTGTAAAAAGCTTTTCCTGAACGAGGGATCACATAGATTCGCTGCGATGGCATTGCCAGCAGGCGGAGGCAGCGTTCATTGCACCACGCAACAGGAGCCGATGGCCTAATCAGACAGACAGACCCAAGCTCGCAACCTTGGGGGCAGCTGGAAATAGCATGAAGTGGGTCCGAGTTGCACAGTGGGCGAGGATTGGAGCATCAATTGCCAACGGCTGGGAGCCTCACTGAGAGCGCGGGATTGAAACTTGAGGGTAAACCCAGTAACGGGAGCCCAAAGCCAGTTCAGCGGGACTGTGGGGTCAGAATTGCGCCTGAAAATGGTCTGTTGCTTGGGTGATGAGTCGCTCGTAACGACAGAGCGTAGTGACTGTGTGGGCTCGCCGGGGGCTGTGCAGTGGGTTGCGATTTTAGCCGGAAAATCCGTGTTTTGTAGGTGAGCCTGCTACACTTCCGTCATCTTCTGAACGGAGTGCTTACCCATGCTCAAGTTCCAACAGCCTCCCCGTGACTATGGTCATGTCTATCTGGATGATACGGATAAACCGTTACCTGAGGTGCTCAACCCGAATACCCGCTATATGTTCCTTGGCGAAATTGCCAAGGGTGGGAAATCTCTCATCCAGTCCTGCAAAGATCTGCACTTGTCCCGGGTGGTGTGCTACAAGACGCTGCGTCCCGAATTTGTCGATGACGAGATCGAGCAGTGCCGATTACTACGTGAGGCCCGCATCTCGGCCATACTGCAGCATCCGAACACCGTGCCTGTGTATGAGGTGGGGCGGGATCGCAAAGGTAGGTATTACTTTACTATGAAGCTGGTGCATGGCTATACATTGCGCGAAATTATGGACTTTCGGGAGCGCTACGACCTTACTCAGTTAATCGATGTGATCGAGCAGATCGGTCAAGCGCTTGCCTATGCGCATTCACATGGTGTGGCCCATCGCGACATCAAGCCGGAGAACATTCTTGTCGGCCCCTATGGTGAGGTTGTTCTGCTGGATTGGGGCCTGGCGAAGGTCTGGGGGCGGGATGGTCGGCCTCTACCGGATATGGAGACGGCGGAAAATGCTCCGGTTATAGAAAAGACGATGACAGATCATGGCAAATTGCAAGGCACGCTGTGTTATATGTCACCTGAGCAAATCAGGCGTGATCCGGCTATCAGTTTTAGTACCGATATCTATAGCTTGGGTTCTGTGCTGTATGAGTTGCTGACGGGGCAAACGCCGTTTGATGGTGAGCAGGCTTATGAGATTCTCGATGCAGTAGAAAATCAGAGTCCGGCCAAACCGTCGGACGTCAGTCAATTTCCGGTTCCAAAGCTTCTGGAAAAGATTTGTCTGCAGTGCCTTAGAAAAGACCCGGCTGAACGACCGGAAAATATGGAAGAGGTTATTCGGGTATTGAACGAAGACTGGGCTCACGACCTCATTCAGCGCAGGTGAAGATCAGACGGATTGTTTAAAAAAAACGGGTAAAAAAAACGGGGCGGTTGCCCGGCCCGTTTTTTTAGATTCGAGCTAAAAGATAACTCGAATGTCTATACTGCCTCGAGTTAAGCCAGCGCTTCCTTGGTGATCTTTACAATGATTGATGCAACCTTGTAGGGATCTGCATTGGATGCGGGGCGGCGATCCTCAAGACGACCTTTCCAGCCGTCTTCCACAGTACCGATTGGAATCCGGATGGATGCGCCGCGGTCTGAAACACCATAACTGAACTGGTCGATAGATTGCGTTTCATGCTTTCCGGTCAATCTTTCTTCGTTGTGCGCACCATAAACTGCAATACAGGGTGCTATGTTCTTTCCAAATTCTTCACAGATCTTGGTGAATACAGTCTCGTCACCTGATTCACGCATCGCTCCATTGGAGAAATTTGCGTGCATTCCGGAACCGTTCCAGTCGGTGTCGCCCAATGGCTTGGGATGCCAGTCGATGTCCAGATCATACTTTTCACCGATACGCTCAAGCAGGTAGCGCGCGAGCCAGATTTCATCTCCCGCCCGTTTTGCACTTTTAGCAAAGATCTGGAATTCCCACTGTCCAGGGGCCACTTCAGCGTTAATTCCTTCGACATTCAGTCCAGCTTCCAGACACATGTCAAAATGCTCTTCGATCATGTCGCGGTAGTAAGCATTACGTGCGCCGACCGAGCAATAGTAAGGGCCCTGTGGTGGTGGATAGCCGCCAGCAGGGAAGCCTGGGGGCAGGTTGGTATCGGGATTCCACAGGAAATATTCCTGTTCGAAGCCAAACCAAAAATCTTCATCGTCCTCTGTTTCATCGATGGTTGCACGCCCGTTAGTGACGTGTGGGGTGCCATCAGCATTTAGAACTTCTGTCATCACAAGGTATGAGTTTTTACGACCCGGATCAGGGATGATCGCAACGGGCTTTAGCAAACAGTCAGACGCATTACCTTCAGCCTGCTCGGTCGAGCTGCCGTCAAATGACCACATTGGGCATTCTTCTAAAGTGCCCCCAAAATCCGAACGTACCATGGTCTTGCTTCGCAGGCTCTGGGTTGGTTTGTAACCGTCGAGCCAAATGTATTCCAACTTGGTTTTCATCGATTAAGTGTCTCCAGTTTTACTTTTTAAGAGATTTACGTATCTATTTCTCCACAGGGTAGGGCCAAAGCAATTACTGTTCCACTCATTCAAATGGCCCCATCAATCTCTGCTTACCCTGGCTAAGTGCCAGACGGATTGGCAAAATCTATCGATTGTAAAAAGACAGTTGCTGAGCATGCCGAGTAGGTGAAAAATGAGCGGTTCACGAACTTTGGCCGGCTTTACAGGGTCCACTCATGGTTTGGGCCGTGGGCTGCGCTACAAGTGATGTGCAGCAGCTGTGTTTTACTATGATTTAGATGAGCAGAATGTTGTGGCCGTGGGGCACACAGGGCTGAACGATAGGATGCGTTACCGAATGTTCAGGTTATGAGTTTCCTATGGGCCAAATCTAAGCCAAGGCCGTGCAACCACTTCGGCATGAGCCGGTAGAAAGCGCCTTCATGGCACCAAAATGGTGCAAATCCTGATCAGAATGCTCAAAAATGGCCTGTTGAATTTCATGGAAAACGTTAATTAGAAAGTTTTGCGCATCGAAGTGACACGGCGTTGGGGGGAGCGGCTGTTACATAGGTCGGTGTGCGTTATACAGGTATACGCGAGGGGCTTGTTTAGTTTTATCACTGAACAGGAGCTTCGCGGGCGAGATCCAATGCTCGAGTCCGCGTTCATTGAGTTGCAGCGCTGAAGGTCCAAGCGATGACTCGTCACGGGCTTTGTTTGATCGTGGTCGCATGCTTCGGAGTAAACTTGTTGCGCACATGCACAAATGTAGGAGAAGCCTGGAAGGGGCGACTGTGCTGAAGTGCTCAAATGGTGCGCGGCATACCGTTTAGTATTTGGGAATGACAAATCCAGTCCCGCAGTAGCCTCTGATGTCAGAGCGACTTCTAGGCAGATGTCGTACCCGACAGTTTACTCAAGCCGATTTGATCGACTCAGATGCCAAGTGTTGAAACGACAGAACGTTATATGCTGACTCTATTTGTGCTACGCAGGCTGTAATTAGATAAAGCCCATACTATGCTTGCGGGCTCCGTGGGCGAACTGTTGGCCGTGGTGAACCCGCTTGCACTGGTATTCAGTGATTATATACTCGACGCAAGCGGCGCTTTTCAGCGGTGTCTTAACTCTATCTATTAATATGACAGTCTTAAGCAAAGCGTCGAGCGCTCCAGATCTTCCAGGCCAGAGCGCGGCTGGCCGCTTTCCGGCTCGCCCTCCGGGAGCATCCCGAATCCGCGACTGCGGCGTTGCGCCCCTTGAAAAGGGAGCCCCCCTTTCCTGCGGGACGCGCCTTGCATTGACGAATTTGGGATGCTCTGTAGCCGTCAATATCATGTTGACGATGCACTAGTAACAATGCGCCGGAAACTGCTCTATTATCCCGGCAATAAAATAGATACTGTGCGGGGTATCTGGCCTGTTGTCGGCTCGAAATGCGCTGTGCAGGGAGTGGTTATTTCCCTTTCCAAGGAGTGCCACAACGCCATATAGGCAGATAGGGCAACCCTTGGGGCGCTTTTGTGATGCCGCGCCTTGTTGCAGTGCTTGCCGGACGCTGCCAGTGCCCGCGCACTGCACACCTTGATGCGTAGCATCACAAGAACGCTGAGTCCGTCATTCTAAGCGAGTTAAGCTAGATGATGTACGAGGCTGCCTTATGCACTCAATAAATAGAGAATTCTATGACCATAGTGGCCTTAATTGGGAATAAAGGTGGGGCTGGAAAAACGACCTTGGCGATTAATCTTGCAATGTCGCTGCAACAACAAGCCACAACTTTTCTTTTGGATGCAGACCCACAGGGATCGTCACTCCATTGGTCCGCGATCGTGGATAGTGAAGTGGCGCCGCCAGTGTTTGATGCGACACTGGATAGCGGCAATAGCATTGAGATGCATCGTGATAAGGCTGAACATATCATAATAGACTGCCCCCCGCAGCTCTACTCACCACAGACCCAAGAAACGCTCGAGCATTGCGATATTGCGATCATTCCTGTTTTGCCTTCACCGTTGGATCTTTGGGCTGCGGTTGCTATCGATGAGGCCATCACAAAGGCTCAGTTAGTCAATTCAAACCTCCAAGCACTGCTTGTTGTAAACCAGCTTGAACCCAGAACAAAATTGTCTCGGTTGATTCGTAAGGCTTTACCGGAGCTGGATATTCCTGTGGCTAAAACGGCTATACGCAAACGGGCGATTTACCGCGCCAGTGTGCTTGAAGGTAAGAGCGTCAGCCAGATGGGGCAAAGAGGCGCCGCAGCTGCTGAAGAAATCAATAGCTTAATGAATGAGGTAATCAGAGTATGACCACAAAAGACAAAACCGGTGACAGATTAATTGATTCAATTCGTAAAACCAAAACAGGTCCAACGACCGCTGCAGTACGGTCAGAGAAAAGCTCTGTGGGATCAATAAAGGCAGCGAGTAAAAAAAACGCGTCAGAGGTCCCCGTTCGCCGAAAGTCATCTCCAACGACACAGAAACCCGCTGCCAGAAAAAAAACAGCCACATCGAAAGCGACCTCTGATGCAAAAAAGTACCTGCATTCCGAATGCGAAGTTTGGCCAGATTGAATCAGTTGTAACGATTCAGCGGGTTGTCAAAAAATGAAGTTACTGCGGAGATTGCCCCTGAAATACGTCAGATCAAGGCTAAAAATGTGAGTTTACGGAGTGTAAAGGAGCATTTGAAAACGCAGAGTTGGCGTATTTCAGGTATTAGCTGAGTAATTACACCTATGGTTTATCTTAACAGCCTGTTAAGGAAGCTCTGATCAATACGTAACACGGCATCTTGCGGCGCAAAGTCCCCCACATCTGCGTTACGGATCTTCGCAATAGCCAGCTACTACCTGCAATCCGCGCCTTGAACTGGACAATTTTTCACCACAATCTGCACGCGCCAGAATTAATCAGAGCTTCCTTAATCATCTTCCTGGCGCTCCTATCCGGTGGGCATACGATCCGCTCTTTAGGATTAATAGCGTTGCTTTTTAAATCAGCCGGCTTTAACCCTGTAAACTATGCTGTTATTCATGCAATGTGTTATGATACGTTGTATTCGACCTGCTGCAGTGGATTGTCTTAGTAAATCACTGTTTTAATTATTTTATATCCCCCCGTTTCGTCATTTATCCTCGATAGCTGGCCTAGCGCAAATATCTGTAGGAATTTCAATGACAAAGCTACGTCTATGCTATCAGACGATAGAGTTTGGCAAGACCGATATCCATATCTGCACTTTACGTAATAATCAGGAATTTCATGATCCTCAGCGTATTGCAGAAAAACTCGGAATCTCCTCGGCAAATTGGCCCTTATTTGGTGTTATCTGGCCGTCTAGCCTGGTTTTGGCGCATTATATCTCTAACTATGAGACAGATTCGAAGAGAATATTGGAGGTTGGCTGCGGTATCGCGCTAAGTAGTTTGTTGTTAAATAAGCAACATGCTGATATTACCGCGACTGACCATCATCCGGAGGTTAACCGGTTTCTACAAAGAAATGCCCTTTTGAATGAAGATGAACCGATTGCATTTGAACGGGTAGACTGGGCTGATCAGCACGATAATCTTGGATTGTTTGACGTGGTTATTGGTAGCGATCTTTTGTATGAAGATGAACATGTTGAGCTGCTGGCGAATTTTATCGAAGCGCATTCGAATCCGGCTTGTGAAGTTATTCTGGTTGACCCGGGGCGGGGAAGGAAAAATAAACTCAGTTCCCGAATGACTGAATTTGGCTATACTGCCACTCAATTTAAGCCGGTTCACACAGATTATCTGACCAGCGAATTCAAAGGATATATTTTAAAATTTCAGCGCTTTAGCTGAGCCTTCAGCACCAGATGTTCTAGCGGGTAGGTAACTACTCAGCGTGTTCAGATTGTCAAGCGTTCCTCTGGATCGTCTTATTACCCAGGCGATAAAATAGTTCGCGTATAGCCGCAATGCGTTGGTGTGCGGCAAGGAAGCCAAACGTCACTGTAATCGTTCTGCAGCCAGTCTGGCTAACACTGTACGCGCGCTCTGAACGCGATCTATTTTGTTGCTGGGTCAATAGCCAGTGTTCAACAATGACTCACCTTTATGGCCAAGTGAAGACGATAGGCGTTGTGATCAATTCGTGAGATTACTGTGAATCGAGCGTGATATTTAAACGATAGGATGAGGGCTTCACTCACCACTTTAGTTGGAGTCTTTCATGCAACGAACCCTAATTTCCGGCCTGTTACTGGCCGTCAGCGCTGTACCCGCATGGGCTGTTGACCTAGATGTCACCCTAGTCAACCTCACGCACGGCAGCCATTTCACACCGTTACTGGTGGCAGCTCACGGAGACGCAAGCCACCTCTTTGAGGTCGGTCAGGCCGCCTCGGCGTCACTTCAGGCGATGGCCGAAGGCGGAGACATCAGTGGACTGACCACTGATCTAGAAGCTGTGGGCGCTAATATTATTACCAATCCGGCCGACGGCTTGCTGGCCCCCGGGGCGTCGACGCATTTTATGCTGAGCACCACTGATGGTAACGGCTATTTGTCAGCAGTAGCGATGGTATTACCTACCAACGACGGCTTTGTTGGATTGAATGCCCTAAAAATACCTGCTGCACCGGGAACGTACCATTATTATTTAAATGCCTACGATGCCGGCACTGAAGCCAATGATGAGATTGTGAACGGGGGTGGTGCACCGGGGACCCCCGGCATTCCTGCTGACCCTTTAGGAAAAAGTGGCATGAATGGTACGGGAGTCACGACCGAAGAGGCCAACCAGTCGGTTCACGTGCATCGTGGTGTACTCGGTGACACCAATCAAAGTGGTGGGATTAGTGATCTCGATAGCCGTGTGCATCGGTGGCTCAATCCGGTCGCGCGTATCGATGTGACTATTAAATAGGAGGCATGACAATGAAATATATTGTTCCGATCCTGTTGGCATTGGGCGTTACCGCTTGCGACAGCAACAATGGTTCCGAATTTACCTATCAGTTAAAGATTACAAACCTGACCAATGGACAGCCATTTTCACCACCCGCTGCAATATTGCATGAAGCGGGTTATGCGGTGTGGAAAATCGGCGAAGCTGCAAGTGCTGAATTGGAACAACTGGCAGAGAGTGGTACGCCGACCCCCTTGCTGGATAGCCGCAGCGGTGATCCAGGTGTTGCAGGTAGCGAGCCGCTGCCACCGGGCCAATCGGTGGCACTAACGCTTTCAACAACCGACGATACACGCCTGAATCTGAGTCTTGCGACCATGCTGGTCAATACCAATGACGCCTTTACCGGCATCTCTACTATCGATCTTTCCGCTATGCAAACCGGGGATACGCGGACCTACCTGGCGAGTGCTTTCGATGCGGGTACGGAAGATAACAGTGAACGGGCTGCGACCATACCGGGTCCTGCAGGTGGTGGCGAAGGCTTCAATGCTGCTCGCGATGATGCGACCGGCGTAGTGACTGCGCACAGCGGTGTCGTGAGCCATTCCGATGGCTATGCTGACTCTGCGCTGACTGAGGCCCAGCGCTTTGATAATCCCGTTATTAAAATCGAAGTGATCCGCATGTGATAGCATGGTTTCATTGTGCAGGCTACGGTGGCTTCAACGTGGGGAGGTTATTGTGGCTATGTTGGTTCCCGTTTGTTAAGGAAGCTCTGATTAATTCTGGTGCGAGCAGATTGTGGTGAAAAATCGTTCAGTTCAAGGCGCGGATCGCAGAAATAGCTGGCTATTGCGAAGATCCGCAACGCAGAAGTAGGCGATTTTGCGCCGCAAGATGCCGGGTTAAGAATCGACCAAAGCTTCCTTAACTTAGCAGGTTGTTGAAAAACTCTCAGCCGGCACGATCCAGCGTTAATTGTGGCTCAAAATGCTCGTTTACTGCGTGTAAACTGCGCTTTTTCTCCAGATTTCGCCTTGTCTCGCACTCACCTGAGAGTTTTTCAACAGCCTGTTAGGTGACATTTGGTGATGTCTCAGATGGCAATTTGCGCGTTAAACTCGCGCTTGAATTCTATGCGCACGGTGCTTTTTCACTAATTTTATCGTAACTTGCCAGCACGCCTTTGAAATGCACCAGCGCTGTGTTAAATAATGGTCACTGACACTTGTAAATTTACATTTTTCGCCATGATCAGACGTCGTTCATGGGCAGTCTGGCCAGATGACTTCATCTTTTGAGAAATCGCTGAGCAGTTACGTCACGATTAACATGTCTAAAAAAATTCTGATTGTCGAAGACGATGAAAATATTGCAGAACTGGTACGTTTGCATATTGCCGATTTAGGACATTCGCTAACGGTCCGTCGGGACGGAGAGAGCGCGTGGCAAACGTACCGGCGAGCGCGCTGGGATCTCGTTGTTCTTGACATCATGTTGCCGGGGATTGACGGGTTGGAAATCTGTCGCCGCATCCGTGCGAGTGAGGGACCCTACACCTCCATTCTGATGCTCACGTCCAAAACCACGGAACTCGATCGTGTGCTGGGTCTGGAGTTGGGGGCTGACGATTACCTGACAAAACCTTTCAGTCTGCTGGAGTTGGTGGCTCGGGTAAAAGCTTTGTTGCGCCGTACCGACGCGATGGCCAATCCAACAGCCGTGCATGCCAGTCTTGAGTTTGGCGCATTGGTCATTGAGCCGGGTAGTCGGGAAGTTCGACGCGACGGAAAGCTGATCGATTTAACAGCAAAAGAATTCGATTTGTTATTATTTTTTGCGCGTCATCCTGGTCAGGTGTTCTCTCGTTTGCAATTGCTTGATCAAGTATGGGGATATACGCATGAAGGCTATGAGCATACCGTCAATTCTCATATGAACCGGCTCCGCAAGAAAATAGAGCGGAACCCCTCCGAGCCTACTCTGATTAAAACCATTTGGGGCGTAGGTTATCAATTTACCGGTAATTAGCAATGAGTCTGGGAAAAACGCTCTATGCCAGGCTGGCACTGGGATTAATAATCATTCTGTTTTGCGTAGGAGCGACC
This sequence comes from Thiotrichales bacterium, assembly GCA_024763135.1. GTDB lineage: Bacteria > Pseudomonadota > Gammaproteobacteria > UWMA-0217 > UWMA-0217 > JANTGD01. Next base: position 11,357 of record JANTGD010000053.1, read on the forward strand.
TATTTTTTTTCCATTACTTATTTATACGAAAAAATACAACAAGGCGCGCTTCAGGAACTCAACCGAAATTTAGCCAATAGTCTACTGGTAAGCCGACAAATCGTGAAAAACGGTCAGCTCAATCAAGGTGCGTTAAAGCAGACATTCATGGAGTACATGTCGATTAATCCGAGTATAGAAATCTACTCAATCGATTTGCAGGGAAACATTCTGTCTTTTTCAGCCGAACCGGGGAAGGTCAAGCGAAAGACTGTTAGCCTGGAACCCATTCGAGAATTTCTACAGGGTGCAAAGTTCCCATTGTTAGGCGATGATCCCCGCTCATTACATAACAAGAAACCGTTTTCCGTATCGCGATTGCCTGGTGGATATTTGTATGTGGTACTTCAGGGGGAAAATCTGACCCAGGCTCAAAAACTCCAATCTTCCCAGTATTTATGGTCTTTGGTGCTGCCAGCCATCATAGGCAGTCTGTTACTCGGGTTGAGTATTGGTCTGATATTGTTTCGTACCGTATCATTACGGCTTAAAAAGCTTCAATACAAAGTAAAGCATTTTGCTGAAAAGGGCTATCGGCAATCGCTGGAGGAGACGACAGACATAGCTGTACGAGGCCACGATGAAATTGCAGAGCTGGAAAAACATTTCGATGATATGAAGCGGCATATCTCTCAACAATGGGCCGCACTGAAACAACAAGACCGTCTGCGTCGGGAAATGATTTCAAGTATTTCCCATGACTTACGCACGCCGCTCGCTTCAGCACAAGGGTATTTGGAAACCCTCGCGCTCAAAGGTGAAACGTTGTCGGAAGATAATAAACGGCAGTATCTGGAGATCGCCATCCGTCAAACGGCAAGGCTACAGCAATTGATTGATCAGCTATTTGAGCTGGTTCGCCTTGAAGCGCGTGATACACAGGTGCTCTTTGAGGATTTTTCAATTCTTGAACTGGTATATGATGTAGTCGGTAAATTTACTTTAAAAGCACAAGAAAAAAATATAGAGCTGACGGTAGATGAAAATGTTGTCGACACAACGGTAATTGCTGATATCGGTCTCATCGAGCGGGTGCTGGATAACCTGATAGACAACGCTTTGCAGTATTCATTTTCGGGCAGCAAGGTATGGTTGGAAATCAGCTTGGCTAAAAATCATGTCTGTATATCTGTGCGTGATCAAGGCTCTGGTATTTCTAAGGAAGAGCAAAAGCTAATCTTTGAGAGATTTCACCGTGCCAACAATCCAGAGCGTTCGCAAACCGGGCATGCGGGCTTAGGGCTGGCGATTGTGAGGAAAATCATTGAATTGCATCAACAAAAAATCTGGGTTGAAAGTGAACCCGGCCATGGCGCAAGATTTTCATTTACACTCACACAGGCCAGTGCATCACCCAGTTTAAAATGACTGACTCAGTGCTATTGAGATGTTGCGCATCCAGTTGCAGTGCGCAGGCAATGGTCTTGTCCTCGCCGAGAGAGGCAACACCGAGCCGTCAGCTCCGTGGCGCTCCCTGCAGGCGGTTCTCTGGGCACTCATCCACTGAGCTGCACCGGCTCGACATGGATTGGCGATGCTGGCGTCGGTGCACTTTGTGTCTGAGTGCCCAGGTTTAAAACAAATCGATGATTGGTCATTAGGTCAAGCGAAGAGGGCTTCCCCGGATGCGATTCTGTCTCCCACAGATGCCAGCAGCGTTCCAACGGCTTGGCTGCTTGCTGATTCTGGATCCTTGATTCTTACTTTCCGTAGCAAATAAAAGTTCTGGTTGGTTCTTTCCTTGTTGGCGACCGCGACGGGTTGACCATTGAGAATGCCTAGGCGCCGACTAATACAATCTGCTCGATACTCCGGTTTTGCTTTCTTTCCCCGTTCCTCGACCGCAATCTGAACCAAGAGTGTTTCATTGCCGGGTCGCTCTTGTGCAACACGATGTTCTATGTTGGCTTTGGCCTTCGATAGGCTGCCTTGTTGAATGACGAGGTCATAAATAGAGCAAACCTCCCGCAAACCCGTAATCCTTATCCTTTCGGCTAAGCTTTCCAGGTAGCCAATTTCCTTGAGCGCTTTTGCGCCATACTTTCGCAATGCCTCGCTGACCATGACTGATTTGAACACCTCGACGCGCCCGAGAGACTTGAAGTAGCTTTTCCATGGCTCTATGACATTCGCATTACTACGTCCTGTGGATATATTGTTACCCCAACCAACCTGCTTCGATGTCGGCATGTCGAGTAGCTCCAGGATCTCCAGATAATCGTCGAAATCGCTGAAGCAGCTGCGAAATAAAGTTGGCCCAGTGTCGTGGAATTTTCGCAGTAGCGGCCCCAGGGTATTGGAGCCGAAATTCCACTGTGCGGGACCAAAACTCAGGCCGGCACCATCAAAGTTTCCGGTTACCTGTTGGAACCTATCACCGCTGGTTTCAAACGCCGATGTGACAGAAAAAGCGGTTTCCAAGGCATCAGCCAGCGCAATATCTGGTAGTGAGTCTGGAGCATTGATTTCTAAAAACAGCCCAATGTCTTTGGGTTGAATGGATTTGAACAGGTTTTTCTCATTAATGTGCTGCGTAGCCTGTTGTAACCGTTCGATATTGGCCGCGTTGACTACAGCTGACTTGCCATTGCTCCCTATTTGAATCACATTTACTGGGCGAGCGTAGTAGTTTCTTAGGATCTGGAGCACTGAAATCAGCTCCAAATGCGCATAAATCCGGCCTTGCGCGTTTTTAAGTTCACGTAAGCGAAAGTTTGGGGCGATCCGAGCGTTCAAATTGCCCCCAACAATAAAGTCATCTTCAATAATTAGTTCTTGTGGCATTCTCTCCGTCTCCTGACAGCGTGTTGTAATGTCTTGTTAAAAACATCGTAACGAATCAGCGGACGCCTAAATACGTCAGCTCTGCGTTAAAAAATACCCATTTACGGCTTTAACAGGCTGTTGAAAAACTCTCAGGTGAGTGCGAGACAAGGCAAAATCTGGAGAAAAAGCGCAGTTTACACGCAGTAAATGAGCATTTTG